>NZ_JBRIMB010000053.1:0-32827 GCF_052977265.1 Shewanella sp. 0m-8
CAGAACAGTAAAACCAAGGCCTCAACGGTATGCCAAAAATAAAAATGCCGTTCACCTTAAGTGAACGGCATTACCTCTAAGCAGGGCATTTTTATTGCTGAGGTGAAGTTATATTCATTGCGCGTTGATTATCGTCTAAACGGCTAAATCTAAGCCACTAAATCCAAACTGCCGTTCTAAGTGGCTGGATCTAAGTGGCTGGGTTTAAGTGGCATCAGGAAACTGCCCTAAGATTTGCAGCTTACCTTTTTTGCTTACGCCAACCACACCTAGAGTTTGGCTACCGACGCTATCATAAGTAAGCTCAATTGATTTAAGCTCTCCCTTAGGGACACTGATACTCCGGCTCGACAACCCTTTTGTAAGGATCCCGAGGTTATCAACCTCCTTCTTACTGCCATCAGCCATTATCAATACGATTTTATGTAAGTTAACCGTCCCCTGAATGCACTTCATCTTTATGTGACTAACCTGCTTTTCAGTTTTTTTCGGTGTGACGGTATCGGTTTCCGTTTTGTAGCTGACCGTTTTTTCACTGATCTGGCTCCACTGTCCAGCGTAGGCGTTTACGCTACACACAAACCCAAAAATCAAGGCTGGAACAATTAAAAACTTCATCGTAATCTCCCTTTACTCTTACTATTCAAATTGTCAGTCACGGTGCAAAAGCCTGGGCTTACCAAGCAGACTTTTAAACAACCGGCACAGGTTTTAGCATAGTCGAAAGCAACTGTTCAAAACGTTGCTCTCTTTGTTCAGGGGTTTTATCTAGCTCAGTAAAACCTTGTGCGAGCACTCGCCAAACCGGCATTGGATTATTAGGCGTAAATAGCGCTACTAACACTGAGCCTTTTTCATATTTATCATCGACCCCTTGCGTAGATAAACCGGCAACTAAACCTGCCCGTTTTAATATTTCTTTATCACTCATTTCTGACTCTAACGCCAAGCCAAATCCAACCAATACACCTGGAGTTTCATTGGCTCTTGCTAAATGATACCCCTTGGCCTCCATAGACTCCGTAATAGCATGCTGCATATGATTGATAACGACTTGATTATCGATTTCGTCACTAGCATGTACAGCAAACATAGTTGGGTGCCAGGCAAAGGCTGTAGAAGATTTGTTTAATAGAGCAAGGTTCCCTGTCGTCACCATCGTTGTGCGTGTCGCAGCCATTTCAGCTTCGACATTGTCAGAGCTTGTACAGCCAGCTAAAAAAGACAGCCCGAACACTATCAAAAAGATATATTTTTTAATCATAAGTTGAAAATCCCTCTATTTATCTTGCACCAGCGTAACAGGTTAAACATTAACCTAACCTGACTTGCAGTGCACTGTCGACCATTAACGGTTGATTTACGAGCGCCTTTAGACTGATTTTATTCACAAATAAAAAAACCGACTCCTTTGAGTCGGTTTTTACTAAGCAAATGTTTTGCTTCTGAACGAAAGAAACTTGTCCCGTCTTACTTAATATTAACCACTAAGCTTGCACCGCTGCTTGATGGTGCACCATCAGCGCTGATGTAGTACCAACCTTCTGCTGGAGCACTAATCGTCAAGCTTTCGCCATTACCTTGGTTTTCAGACTTAACTTCATACGAGCTTGGGTTTGCCCATGTTTGGCTATTGCCATAAAGATTAACATCGCCGCTACCGTGGCCACTTGCAACACTCACTTCTTCTGTTCCTGCTGGCACATAGAAGTAGTAGCTAGAGTGACCATCTTCGATACAAATCGCTTCACCAAACTCGACACCGCCATAACCGTATGGAGATTGTGTTGCACAAGCATCAGCAACAGCTACCGGAGTGGTTCCTGTATCGCCGCCTTCTGTAAGGCTAACTTTAAGGCTTACACCATTAAAATCTTGGTACGCTAGTAAGCTGATATATACCCAACCACGGTTAGCTATCACGCTTAGCGACTCTTCGTTACCATCATTTTCTGATCTCGCATCAAAGTCTAATGGCTTAGCCCAAATATCTTGGTTAAAGAACAAATCAACATCACCTTCACCACCCGATGTTGTGATATAAAGCGGCGTATTATCTTCTTCAACATAGGTGTAGAAGTAATTAATATCGCTGCCTTCAACACACTCAACATTTTCTTGAGTTAGCTTGCCATCTCTAATAGTGGCTGCGCCGCAATGCTCAACTGGGTCAACTGAGTCAACTGGCCCATCAGTATCAGCATTATCGCCAATTCCATCACCGTCAGAATCAGCCCACTCAGTAGGATCTGTTGGGAAGACATCAGCGTTATCACCTACGCCGTCACCATCGGTGTCTGACGTTTCAGTTGGATCGTTCGGGAACGCATCTTGACTATCAGGTACGCCATCGCCATCAGAGTCAACTGGCGGAGTAATACCGGTGTCAATTGAATGATCATTACTGGTCACTGATCCCAACCAAGTATTCCATTCACTATTATAATTTTGGCCAATCGTATTATCGATATAAGTTAACCAGCCATCGGCATCACCGCCACGCGCTAGCACCAATAAGGCATCAACATCACTTCTGTGGTTTTCGAATAGGAAACGAACCGCTAAGTAACCCCAGCCGTAAACACGGTCCGAACCACTGTTATAAGTATTCGCCAAAATCTCACTTAGGCTGTAAGCCTGTGAGCGCCCCATATCAACAGCCCCATCGTTACGATTTTGCTTAGAAATATACTCGGCTAAACCTTCAGTCCACCAAACTGACTTACCCGTATCAATATCAAAGTAGTTAAATGCGCCATAAAGGTTAAAACGACCATCTAAATAATGAACATACTCATGCTTGAGGTTCCACACCAAGATCTCATCAGTCCAAGTTGCTTCATGAGCAATAAATCGTGCCTGGTTGCCCTCTTGCGACGGCGTACCTTCTAAGTACATGCCACCATTGTTAGTGTTAATTCCAAAGATGACGCTGGCATACTGCGCATAATCATCATAACTATCGAAAATATTGACCTCAAGACTCTCATTTAAGTCATCAGCAACAGGCTGGTAGCCAGTAGCGAGTACATTATGGAATAGTGTTTCTTCACCGCCCATCAAATCACATGATGCTTGAAGCTCATCATTGGTTAACTGTTGCGCACGAATATAGATAGTGTCACTACAGTTGTAGTTTATAGGTAGAGCCGTTTGCTCAAGCTCCTCTTCCCAACCACAAATACCAAACTGCTCACAGTCACCTGGATTGTAATAATCAAGGTAACCCGCGGCGTCAGCCCACTGTGCAGACATGCGCTCAAATTTACTCATGTAAAGCTGCACACCGTCATTAAGACGTGTTTTTAAGCTTTGAGGTAGATCCCAATAGGCTTGATACTCATAGAAACGACCAAATTCATGAAAGGCGTCCGTTGATTCATATTGGTAATTAGAGTTTATAATGTAATCGGCTGTCGCGATATTCAGCAACGCATCAATCAGCTCACCATGTTCCATGGCTTTACTGTTGTAGTCTTCTTCCCAGCTACCGTAATAAAGCGTAGTTAGGGCACTGGTCATTGCTGCACGGTGGCGATTGCTTGCCAAAAAGTCTGCATTAAACCTTTGTAAGTAATCGGTGATCACTGGCACGCTTTCTAAAACACGATCAGCACTCGCCCATGAAGTGAAAAACTCCATCAAGGTGTCACCAGCAGTCGAGCTTAAATCAAACAATTTTGGGTTTTTCGAATACTCAACTAACGCTCCATAAACTGCATCAGCCGCCTGTGTATCACCGTAGGTTAAATCGTCATTATAAAACTCAATATAAAAGGCGCCGCGTAAAAAATAGAACAGGTTACGCATTTCATTGCCATTGCTGCTGTCATAGGTAGCGGCAATATTTTTTACCTGGTTCGCAACAGAAACTACATTTGCAGTTTGGTAAGCCGCAACCGATACCGCATCATTTCTAGAATAAAGCTCTGAGATACAAGAGATGTCGGCTTGTCGAACAAAATCAAATAATGCTTGACCACTTAAATCGGCAAGCTCACTACTACACATGTTCTCTTCTGCTTCAGCTGCAGGGCCTACAGCCCCCATTGGGCCTTCAACTTTCTTTTGTTTATTTTTATCTATGTTCTGACGCTGGGTCTTTTCAGCATTTTGTTGCTTACCAGGCACATTCGCGCCCTTTTCAAAACGACTTTTTAAGTCATTACCGTGTGCCGCTTTGGTGGTTTCTTTCGCTGTTGGCGCGACTTCCCCAGATGCTAATGCAGCACTAGGAAAGAGTATAGCGGTGCAAGCTAATGCTAAAGCATGTACTTTAAAAGTACCTTTGTTAGCTTGTACTTTAGATGATTCTATTGACATATTTGACTCCAATTATTATCGCGACTTTGTCGTAAAATCACCTAAAGCTTCAAAGTGATCTATTAACCTGTATTCGGTAAGGTCTTGCACGATTGAGATTGTATTATTCTTATATTGTTAATCTTTTGTTAAAAAAGATTGGTTAATTTATAATTTATACAATATCCATAATCAAGTGATAAATATGGGTGAGCATGCATATAGAGCGCTATTTGATGAATGAACATTCAAGAGTCAAAGAAGTGACTCCCCCATTAACAATGACATTGCCTGTAGGTGAGTCTAGAAGGTACGTGGATTGGTATAAAAAACAGCCAACAGCAAAGACTAAACCGTAAGTATTAAGCCAATCGAATAAGCGTAAAAAAGCTAATCTTAAAACGATAAAGTCTTCATTCAATAACAAATTAGAAGCAGCAGACAAAATACACAACAGCGATATTAGACGCTCCTTTGTTATCGAACACTCCCCCTTTCAATCTGAGATAAAGAGCGCTTAACTTCCAATTCATGTTGCAGATATTAGCCATATAAAAATGAGTCAAATAAAAAAAACGCCTAAAGATTAAGCCTAACAATCTGCTTTTAACGACTAAATATGCAAGTATTAAACTTTGATTACACCGATATAATAAAAAAAGATAACTTATAACCCTTTCGTGACAACATCCTGATTACAACTCCGCTAGATAATATTTTCCTCCAGGCTGACTATCACGCTAGAATGCATTTTCCTTTAGTTTGTTCTCTGTTACTCGTTTACGGGGCCCTTTCAGGTTTAATATTATGGAACTCATTTTTACCATTGCACTATTTGCCTTTTCATCGGGGATCACCCCAGGCCCAAACAACATCATGCTAATGTCTTCAGGTGTTAACTTTGGGGTTAAGCGCAGCCTGCCTCACTTATCTGGTATTTGTATTGGCTTTCCGGCAATGGTGTTGGCCATTGGTTTAGGCCTCAGTGCAGTGTTCCAAAACTACCCTGTTTTACATAGCATTATTAAGTATATCGGTATCGCTTATATGCTCTATCTAGCCTGGTTGATTGCTAATAGCAGCGCCAAGATGAATGGCAAAGATACGACCGCCCCACTGTCTTTTATGCAGGCCGCCGCTTTTCAGTGGGTCAACCCTAAGGCATGGATAATGGGAATAGGCGCTGTTGCAACTTTTACCACCATGAGCCAGGCACTTGCACCGCAAGTCGTCACGATCGCGTTAGTCTTCTTTTTTATTGCAGTACCAAGTGCATTTGTCTGGTTAGGTTTTGGTGTCGCATTGAAACGATTATTAAAGAACCAAAGACAGCAAAAAATATTTAATGTCACTATGGCACTCTTGCTTGTGCTATCGATCCTGCCTATGATCGCGCCATAACTCCTTCAAGGCTGCATCTGATGACTCAGATAATCGATAACGAATTACAAGCATACGCAACAGAAACTGAAAACTGGGTAAAGCAAGTGATTATGAAATATAACATTTGCCCATTTGCCCGGCGTGAAGTCGAGCGCGCGAGTATTCGCTATGCCGTCATTGATGAGTCTCGCATGCAAGATGTACTGCAAGCGCTTATTACAGAGTGTGCTTATCTTGATGAACACACTGATATTGAAACCACACTGTTTATCATCCCACGTGGTTTTGAAGGCTTTTACCTTTATTTGGATTTAGTCGATATTGCCAATGACCTGTTAATCGAACAAGGTTATGAAGGTGAATATCAGCTAGCGAGTTTTCATCCCGATTATTGCTTTGAAGATGAACCGCAAGACTCTGCAGCAAACTATACCAATCGCGCGCCTTATCCGACGTTGCACATTATTCGCGAAGCCAGTATGGAATTAGCGCTAGCGACTTATGATGAGCCAGAAACCATTCCTGAGCGCAACATAGCCTTTGCCGAGCGTAAAGGTACTCAGTTCTTTGTAGACTTATTAGCCCACTGTAAAAAAAGCCAATAAGCATACTCAATGGCAACGCCATGTTGGTTGTAGCCAAATCAATAATTATCAAGATTTAGGACATAAGCTTTATGGCTAAAAAGTATTACGTGGTATGGGCTGGTCGTGAAACCGGCATTTTCACTAGCTGGGATTACACTAAAAAGCTGGTCGATAAATTCCCACAAGCCAAATATAAGTCCTTCCCTAGTGAAGCCGAAGCGAAAGCTGCCTTTGCAACAGCGCCGAGTTATGGCAATGGCGTGAAAAAAACAACATCAGGCGCAGCGAAGACCAAAACGGCCGCTAAAGCCAGTCTTGATATCGACTTAAGTCGCTGCGATGTGTCTATTTTTACCGACGGTGGCTGTGAGCCTAATCCCGGCAAAGCGGGTTCTGGTGTCGCGGTTTATCATAAAGCCCAACTCACAGAGCTGTATTACGGACTTTATAATGCCAACGGTACTAATAATTCGGCTGAATTAAATGCCCTGCATCAGGCGCTATTGATTGCCGAAAAGGCACTAAAGCAGGGGCTAACGGTGCAAATTTTGAGTGACTCTCAGTACTCGATAAACTGTATCACCAACTGGGCTTACGGCTGGAAAACCAAAGGCTGGAAGCGCAAAACGGCGGGTGACATTAAAAACTTAGATATTATTCAGCAGTCCCACGCACTTTTCGATTCATTAAAGGACACGTTGGCGATTCAACATGTGGCCGCTCACGTGGGTATTGAAGGTAATGAACTGGCTGACCGCATGTCGATTTATGCCATTGATAAAAAAGATCCCGCATTCTGCCGTTACCCCGATCCGATAGTCCTCAGTGAAATCCTCAGCTTAAGAGCAGGCTAAGGCTAACGCCACGATTACATTACCGCCCAGTTGACACTTTATTACCGTTTATTCTCCTTTCGAGTTAGGTTTAAAGTGCCGGCTGTGGCACAATCGCCAGCATGAAAATCTACGCCCACATACATAGAGCCCCTATTCGCGTCATCCGTATCGGAAGACGTCGTGTTTGGCTGCGCCTAAAACGCGATATGTTAGTGTTGCAAGACGCGCTTGCTCAAGAAAAACAGGAGACTAAAGATATGTTAGTCACCTATAAGCGCCATACACGTAGACAAGCATCAAAAGAAGAACTGTTAGAAGCCAATAAGCAATTTGGCGATTTATTAAAAGGCCTTGGGCTAGGCGTGTTTGCCGTTTTACCCTTTGCACCTATCACGATCCCAATCGTGGTCAAACTGGGTAAGATTGTCGGCGTAGACGTATTGCCTAGCTCTTTTAATAATATGTCAGAGCGTAAGGCCAGTATCAAACGCGTCGCTAATGAAGCAAGATTACAATCAAGTTCTGAGCAAATTAAATAACTCTGCAATTAAGTTCTGAGCCAGTAAATCCTTTCGCCCCACCTTTCTCCCAAGTGTATAGCCTGATACTCTTAGCCTTAAGTCATTCTCATCATTAATAACAAGAAGAGTCCTTACATGAGCAACCTTATTATCTCTGGTGCTTCAGGCATCCCCTTATCTATTTTTAATAGCGACACATTTGTCGCTTGGCGCCAAGCGCAACCGCAGCGCATCCAAAACTGGCTCAACAGCACTCAATTTAACGGCAAGGGCGTAAGTTTACTTCCCAGCACTGAAGGCGAGCTAGAGCAGGTTATTTTTGTCAGCGATAGCGATGATTCGTACTGGCTATGCGGCGAGCTTGTAAACCAGCTTCCCGCAGGGCAATACCAGCTAAATGCCAATGAGCCACAGATAAAAACCGCCGCATTTAGCTGGGGACTTGGCGCATATCAATTTGATCGTTATAAGAAAAATACAAAAGAGCTACCAGTACTTATCGTACCAACGCAAGCACAAGCTGATGAAGCCAACAAGTTTATCCGCTCAGTGTCACTGGTACGCGATCTGGTCAACACTCCAGCTGCTGATATGATGCCACAACACCTTGCCGAAACAATGATAGTGATGGCACAAGAGTTTGGCGCTGAAATCACCCAGATTGTGGGTGATGAACTGCTTGAGCAAAACTACCCAACCATTCATATGGTTGGCCGCGCCAGTGAAAACCTACCGCGCTTAATCGATCTGACCTGGGGTGATGAATCAGCACCTAAATTAACCCTTGTTGGTAAAGGGGTCTGTTTTGACTCTGGTGGGCTGGATCTTAAACCGGGATCAGGTATGCGTCTTATGAAAAAAGACATGGGCGGCGCAGCGCACGTAATTGGTCTCGCGCAGCTGATTATGGCGCATAACTTACCCGTTCGATTGCGTGTATTAGTACCCGCTGTTGAAAACGCGGTATCGGCTAACGCCTTTAGACCAGGAGATGTCATCACCACACGTAAAGGCATCACTGTTGAAATCGACAACACCGACGCCGAAGGCCGCTTAGTCCTGTGTGATGCACTCGCCGAAGCGAATAACGATAAGCCTGAACTGGTGATTGATTTTGCCACGCTGACAGGGGCAATGCGCATTGCATTAGGCACCGAACTCCCAGGCTTTTTCAGTAATGATGACGACGTGGCAGCAGGCTTTACCGCATCTGGCCTTAAAGTGGACGACCCTGTATGGCGCATGCCGCTACATAGACCTTATTTAGAGTTAACCGGTAGTGATATTGCCGACTTGGCTAACTGCGCCAAAACGCCATTTGGCGGTGCAATTACTGCCGCGTTATATCTAGAAGAGTTTGTAGATAAAGGGATTAGTTGGAGCCACTTTGACGTAATGGCATACAACGTACGTAAGTTACCGGGTCGCCCTGTTGGCGGTGAAGCCTTTGGTATTCGCGCGGTATTTGATTACCTGCAAAATCGCTTTAAAGCCTAATTAGCCTTAGCAAACATACCTATTAAAGGCCCGCATGTCGGGCCACATCTAAAACCTTACACCTCATACTCGATCGCATAGAGGATTTCGTTCACGATACGACATTAACAAGGTTAAAAAGTTCCCCTCAAAAATCCTATCAACATCACATTATTAATCAATCAAACTCTGTAGGTGCTGTGATTGCGTATTCAGTCACAATCTAAAGTCAAATTATGGATATGATTCATGCTCCTAGTCCAATGTCGGATTATGAACATGAGAATAAAAAAGTGAAAAAGCTAAAGTTATCTATTTTAATTGGTGCGTTACTTGGCGCACCTACGGTTGTAATGGCAGATGAATTCAAACCTTCTGTTGATTTAGGTGGTGCAGTTAAGGTTAAGTACTTCGTTGATGATGGCAATGAAGCCTCTAAATCAAATGGCGGCACATTCGCATTTGATGCATTAGAACTTGATATCGATAGTCAGATTAGTGAAAACTGGACAGCAAGTGCTAAGTACGTTTTCAAAAACTCTTCAAGCAACCATTTCATTAAATACGCTTATGCTGCGTACAATGGTGTTGAAGATTGGCAGTTCCAGGGCGGTGTTATCAGCAAGCCATTTGGTAATAAGAGCTTCATCTCACACAACTGGTGGGAAAGTATCAACTACTACATGGGCTTTGAAGATGACTACGATTTAGGTGCTAAAGCTATCTATAACACAGGTAACTGGACATCTGAAGTTGCCTTCTTCAAGAACAGTGAATACTCGTCATCAGATACCCGTGGTTACGCTGCTGATGGGTTTACAGGTTCTGTAGGTGACAACACCTATAACAACGAAGAAACCAACACATTCAACATTCGTCAGTCCTACGTTTTAGACTTTGATAAGTTAACTGTACAACTTGGTGCGTCTTTAGAATATGGTCAGTTATATGATGACGGTATGCGCAATAACGTTAATACAGGTAAAGACGGACACGGTACATCGACAGCTTATGCTATCCACTTAGATGCTCAGTACAGCGGTTACCAGCTACAGCTACAGATGGTCGATTATGACTATGACCAATTCGATAACGAAGACAAGAATGGTCTATACGCAATGAAGATGGGTGGCGGCGCTTATGAAGTTGCAGCTAAAGGCCAAATCTTTGCTGCGAACGTTGCCAAGACTATCGGTTATGACTGGGGCACTGTGACGCTTTATAACGATTACAGCCACTTGACACCAAACACTGATGTTAACGCTAGCCTAAATGACTCAGTGATCAATACCACTGGTATGAGCATTGCAGTATCTGACTTCTACATTTTTGTCGATCATATCTACGGTAAGAATGCAGTATGGATTGGCGGTCAACAAGGTCTTGGTATCGAAAATCAAGATGATGATTTCTACTCACTATTTAACGTCAGTGTTAGCTACTACTTCTAATATTGATGGTTAGGCGACGTATTTTATAAGTTGCTATCACGCAAGGCGGACAAGCGTTTTATTACCTTTCAGCCTTGCGTGATCTTTACAGCCATTATTATATTCAAACTACTCCACCGCACTTTGCTTGATTCAGTGCTATGTATAAGTGCTGTGCTTAAGTTCTCGCTTTAGAACATGCCGCGCTTCACACAGCCCCTACCCCACAAATTTAGCTTTCACAGCAAAGCGCTCTGCTCTATGCTGTCATCTTACATAAAACAGCAATAAATCTGATAACTTATGGCTGCATTCTAGGGCTTACCTTGGTCAGTTTTAATCAATGTAGCTAACTGAAATAATGACTCAGCTTTACACTCAATTGACAGCAGGATGCTCAATATGAAACTCGCAATACTTCCTCTTCTCGCCTTCATCACCTTTTCTAGTCAGGCTTATGCAGAACCCGCTTCTGCAGAAAGTGTTAAGCAGCTAATGCATAAAACCGGAGCAGGAGAGCTAGGCATACAAGCCATGAACCAGATGCTACCTGCACTAAAAAACTTAGTTCCCGATGCGCCTGAAGCATTTTGGAGCGACTACATGGCAGAGTTTAATCCAGACGATTTGATTAAAATGACGGTGCCGATTTACCAAAAGTATCTTACTGAAGAGGAAGTTCAAGCCCTTAACGCTTTCTATGACACACCAGCAGGAAAGAAACTAATAAAAGTACAACCTCAGATCATGCAAGAGTCGATGATGGCAGGTCAACAATGGGGTCAAGCTGTTGCACAAGATGTGATGACCAAATACCAAATGCTAAAGCAATAGTCACTACTTAGCTCGCTGTAGTCCTTATAGCAGTCTGTATAAGAGAATGTTCTACTTCAGCGTATTTTGGGCAAACAACGTCAAAGAACCTAAATGGTGGAGTGGTTATGCCCTTAGGAAAGCATTCAACGCAGAAGTCAGCTACAAATCACGCCTAAAAAGCTGAGCTGTAAAGTTTGCACTAGAACTAGCATTACCGGATGCGAAAACATCCGGTAATTGCTTGAACACCCGTAATTGTTAAATATTAACGATTAACTGATAGGAGACTCAAAACCTTCAGGCTTTAATGCCACTAACGAGCACGTAATCGATTGCAAAATATTTTCCGCAGTATTACCGATAACAAAGCCTGGAATACCAGTCCTTGCCAAAGTTCCCATCACTAAGATATCCACATCCTTTTGGTTTACAAACTCGGGAATTTGAACATCAGCAGCACCTTGCAGATGGTGAATGATAATGTCACCGCCAATACCAGATTGCTCAATGAGGCTATCTAATGCTTCACGATGACGCACCTTTGAGGCTTCAAGCTCTGCGTTAAGTTCGTCCTGATCAATTTTAATCCACAGACTGTTTCTCAGGTCACTTTCGAGTTGATACTCCCAACAAGACAAAACATGTAATCGATAATCACATCGGTTAGCAATATCTCGTGCTAACTGCAACATTCTGAGTGAAAGTGCGTTTTCTTCAAGACTTGTACTAATCGGATCTATCGCAACGGCAACTTGTCGTTTATCCAGCGGTTGATGGACTGAACGATTAAGCCAAACAGGGCATGGGCATTTTCGCAATAATGTCATATCGATAGCCTTGAATCCTTCACCAGTTTCAGACAAAGGTTCGGCATCTTTAATCAACAGATCATACTTATGCTTCAGGATATGTTTAATAATGTTTACCGCAGGTTTTTCGCCACTAAATACCTCTAAAGGTAAGGGAGTATCAGGCTCTGCAATGTGATTTAGCAGTCTGCTTTTATCTATTTGTTGATTGACGGTTTGCCGCAGGGCATTTTCATAAGTCTCTTGATATTGATTAATATTGTGATTGTGATTGGTATTGAGTGAGTTAGATGAGAGTGGCGGGCAAACAATCAAGCCTTTCAACTGTGCATTATTGGCTTGAGATAATCGTAGAGCTTGCCCTATTGAGTCACTGTCACTCGGTAATCCTTGACTAACAAATAATATATTCTTGAAGCTTTTCATCTCTACCTCCGTGATGTAGTGCACGCTGAGGGCTGTCATTAAGTTTTACCAGGAAATTGGCTTCAATAAATTGGGCGTCCGACGCTAAACTTAACATCGGTGTTATCAGCCCAAACATCTCGAATCCTTTATTCCATAGCGACAACAACACAGCTAAACGTAACAGGTTCTTTCAAGTATTGTTCTACGCAGGAAAATTATCCAATATGAAGTGTGAATAGATGCTCGGTAGGAAAACAAGATGAAAACTCATAACATCGCTACGGCAAGACCGAGTTATTGAGCTGCTATTTACAAATAAAGGTCAATTGTATGAATCAACGCTGAGGAGTATGAGGAGAGGATGATACTGCGCATGGCCATTCCTCATTTGTATCGTTAGCAGCTGGTCGATGAAGGCTAATTTAGTAATGGGAACGACAAGAAATTATAGTAATGGCTTGATCAACCTTAATAACCCCTGAATAGTAATTAAAACGATTAAACGATTAAACGGTTATGTATAAAAATAGATCCGTCATTTTCCCTTGGTATTTAGCAAACCGACAAAATCAGTTGGTAGTTAAAGTACGACATAATCGCTTGGTGATCACACACAGCCTCAGTTGTTACAAACTCATTTTTGGACCAAAGCTATCCACCACGGCGAATATGGCGAAGCCATGTGCTAATAAGCGAGAGTTAGGATAGCGAACGAGCCGTTAAACACGGATGTTATTGGGACACGGAGATCACAAAGAAGAGCTACAGTCGAGGTCAGTTAAGCTCTTCATCGTTAACTTTATCTTTAGCTATAGCTTCGTGTTCTTCGTGAAAGCACAGCGCTCCGTGGTGAGATAAGTGCTTTAAAATAGAGTTATGTCGACGCTACATTGTAAGTGTTAGCGAAACCATTTTGGTAAATGTCTAAATTAGGCATCTAAGTTAGACATCTAGTCACAGTGACAAAACGTAGGCTAAGCACATGTTTCAGACACAAAAAAGCCCGATTGCTCGGGCTTTTTTATAACGCGATTAACAAGCGCTATCGATAAGGTGCTCAATTGGCCTCTCTATTGGATAAAGAGACAAGGTCTATAAAAAATTAACCTTCGATACCTTTGCTCGCTAGGAACTCATCATAAGTACCTTTGAAATCATTCACGCCATTTGGTGTAATTTCAATAATACGGTTCGCTAGTGACGATACAAACGCGCGGTCATGGCTGACGAACATTAGTGTACCTTCGTACATTTCTAGTGCGTTGTTCAATGACTCGATTGATTCCATATCCATGTGGTTAGTTGGTTCATCAAGTAGCAAGATGTTTGGCTTTTGCATAATGAGCTTACCAAACAACATACGGCCCTTCTCACCACCAGACAGCACTTTTACAGACTTCTTGATGTCGTCTGAACCAAACAGCATACGGCCTAGGTAGCCACGTACTGACTGGTCGTCATCTTCTGGTTTGCGCCATTGGCTCATCCAGTCAAACAAGGTCATGTCGTTAGCAAAATCTGACTCGTGATCCTGTGCGTAGTAACCAATCGCCGAGTTTTCAGACCATTGGATAGTACCTGAATCTTGTGGGATATCGTGTACAAGAGTACGTAACAGTGTTGTTTTACCTACACCGTTGTCGCCCAAGATCGCAATACGCTCGCCCACTTCTGCAATGATATTAAGATCTTTAAATAGCGGGTGATCGAAGCCTTTCGTTAAGTCTTCAACAATTAGAGCGTTACGGAACAACTTCTTCTCTTGTTCGAAACGAATAAATGGGTTTACACGGCTAGATGCCTTAATTTCATCAAGCTTGATCTTATCGATAAGCTTGGCACGTGATGTAGCTTGCTTTGCTTTAGATGCGTTAGCAGAGAAACGTGCAACGAAGCCTTGAAGCTCAGCGATTTGCGCTTTCTTCTTAGCATTATCAGACATCAAACGCTCGCGAGACTGCTGCGCTGCCATCATGTATTCATCGTAGTTGCCTGGGAATACGCGTATATCACCGTAATCTAAGTCAGCCATGTGAGTACAAACAGAGTTCAAGAAATATCTATCGTGCGAGATGATAATCATGGTGCTGTTACGTTGGTTTAGCATCTCTTGCAACCAGCGAATGGTGTCGATGTCCAAGTTGTTGGTTGGTTCGTCAAGTAGCAGTACATCTGGATCTGAGAACAATGCCTGAGCCAAAAGTACACGTAGCTTAAAGCCTGGTGCGATTTCGCTCATTAGTCCGAAATGCTGTTCAACACCAATACCCACGCCCATAAGTAGTTCGCCAGCACGAGATTCAGCGGTATAACCGTCCATCTCAGCGAACTCCATTTCTAAATCAGCGACTTTAATGCCGTCTTCTTCAGTCATTTCTGGTAGTGAGTAAATACGGTCACGTTCTTGCTTCACTTTCCAAAGCTCTGCGTGGCCCATGATTACTGTATCAACTACGTTGAACTCTTCGTAACCAAATTGGTTCTGGCTTAGCTTACCTAAACGTTCGTTCACGTCTAATGAAACGTTACCACCTGTTGGCTCTAAATCGCCAGCAAGGATCTTCATAAAGGTTGATTTACCACAACCGTTAGCGCCGATCAGACCGTATCTGTTTCCGCCGCCAAACTTAATTGAGATGTTTTCAAACAGCGGCTTAGCGCCGAACTGCATGGTGATATTAGCTGTAGTAATCAAAGTGACAATTCCGCTTTTGGTTATATGATTAACGTCATCATAGATAAAACAAAAGCCAGTAATGCCAGATCATGGCAATTCCAAGATCCAACCTACTGGCCGAAGGCCGACGCAAGTGCGCATCGAACCCGTAAAATTAAGCGCGATACTATAGCATTTTAGCCTAATTTATCAACTACCAATACTCTGTTGCAGCGACTTTTAAACGCATCTGCTTATTATCTTTACACATAGAGCAAACCTCAGTCGCGAAAGCCAACAACACATTAATCATTAGTGCTTAGCAACACTTTATCAACGGCATCATTTTAATCTCTGTTTGCGTAAGCGATTAGCGTTAGTTACCACCGTCAGTGACGATAATGCCATCGCAGCTCCAGCAACCACTGGGCTGAGTAAAATCCCGGTGAATGGGAACAGCACACCTGCCGCAATGGGGATCCCTAAGCTGTTATAAATAAACGCGCCAAACAAGTTCTGCTTGATATTCGTCATGCTTGCTCGTGCCAGCGCCAAAGTGTCACTAATCACCATGAGTCGTGTTGATAACAACGTAAAGTCAGCACTCTCGATGGCAACTTCTGTACCACTGCCCATTGCAATACCGACATCGGCGCTCATTAGCGCTGGCGCATCATTAATGCCATCACCAACCATAGCAACTACTTCACCTGCTTGCTGTAATTCGAGCACCTTTTGCTGTTTCTGCTCGGGAAGCACCTGAGCAAATACGCTATCAATACCCACTTTGTCAGCAACTGCTTGAGCTGTTAGCGGGTTATCCCCAGTCAATAGCACGACCTTTAACCCCTGCCTTTTCATTGCCGTCACCGCTTGCGCCGCATCGGCTTTTATCGGGTCGCTGATTGAAACTATGGCTACCAGCACACTATCCATCGCTACAAATACGGGGGTTTGCCCCTGACTCGCAAGCTCTGACACCTGTTTTTGATAGCCCGATAAGTCAGCTGGATCTAACCCTGCTTGTTGCATTAGGCTCATATTACCCACGGCATATTGACGCCCAGCAACAACCCCAATAATCCCTTTTCCTTGCACATTGCTAAAGCTGTCTGGCTCATTGAGCGTAATCGATTGCCGCTTTGCCTCGGTAATTATCGCGCTGGCAAGTGGGTGCTCAGAATGTTGCTCTAAGCTGGCCACATGTTCGAGTAAGCTCAATTCATTGACGCTGTTATCCAATAGCAACATCTCTGTCACCTCAGGTGAGCCCTGAGTCACTGTGCCTGTTTTATCTAACACCACTGTTGTGATCTTACTGGCGGTTTGCAACGCTTCACCATTTCTGACTAAGACGCCCATCTGCGCGGCGCGCCCTACCGAGACCATAATCGACATCGGTGTGGCTAAGCCTAATGCACAGGGGCAAGCAATAATCAATACACTGGTTAACACAACTAACGCATGAGATAACGCGGGCTCAGGGCCCACTAGGTACCAGATAACCGAGCTAGCTATCGCAATGACGACAACCACTGGCACAAAGTATGCTGATATTTTATCGGTTAAGCGCCCAATGGGCATCTTAGATACTTGCGCTTGCTGCACTAATTCAATAATTTTTGAGAGCTTAGTATCTTCAGCAACAGCTGTGACCTGATAGATAAGGCTACCGTTACCGTTAACCGTCCCAGCACTAATGGTATCAGCCTGCGCCTTGTGCACAGGGACTGGCTCACCCGTTAACATCGACTCATTAATAAATGTCTCACCGCTTATCACTACACCATCGAGTGCGACTCGGTCTCCCGGACGCAGTCTTAAACGATCACCTATGTTTAGCTGATTAATTTCAACCTCTTCATCACCCGAGTCACTGACTCGTATTGCGGTTGTGGCCTGTAGCCCTAATAAACGCTGCACCGCTTCGCTGGTTTTACCGCGAGCGCGTAGCTCTAATGCGTGACCGAGATTAATTAACCCTAAGATCATGACACTGGCTTCAAAATAAACGTGCCTGGTATCGGTAGGAAACCACTGCGGCGCAGTTACCACCATCATCGAATAGATCCAAGCAGCGCTCGTACCTAAAGCGATAAGCGTATCCATATTCGCGCTTTTAGCCTTAATGGCACGCCACATACCTTGATAAAAATGCCTGCCTGTTAGCGCCATCACCAACAAGGTGATAATACCCACTATGCCCCAAGCTAACTGTTGATTAACGCTGTTGACCATCATCTCGCCGCCGAGTAAGCCCCACAACATTAATGGCACACCAAGCCCTAAACCTACGGCGGCCTGCAACATTCTTAAGCGATACTCTTTACGCTCATCTTCACCTTTTTGCGCAGCGCCGCTTTGGGCGTCGATGACAAGCTCACTGTCATAACCCACACTGCTTACGATTGCTATCGCTTGTTTCGCTGAGATCTCACCTGACACTAATACTAATTTATCGGCTAAATTCACCCTTGCCGATAAGCTATGGTTATTGCCGTCGCTCTGGTCTTGATTAACGTTGTCGAATGCGGACTCAATCTTTGCGACACAACTAGCGCAGTTCATTTTAGGCACGTACAGATTGATATTAGCCATGAGAATATTCCCCGATTTGTTTCTTGATTAAACTAAGCGTAATGTCTCCTATAAGGGGAGAGTCAAACCGAATTTTTATTTTCTTATAGGAGCTGAGTATTAATGAAGATTGGTGAAGTAGCAAAACTCACAGGTTTATCGGTAAAGAGCATCCGTTACTACCATGATATCGGTTTAGTCATGGGTCAAAGGGGAGATAATGGCTACCGAGAATACAGCGACAGTGCCGTTAACGCGCTGCAATTTATCCAGCACTGCCGAGCATTAGGCTTTGCACTGGAAGATTGCAAAGCGTTACTTGAGCTGCAAAATAACACCAGTCGTAATGCGGCTGATGTAAAAGAGCTTGCCTCACATCACTTGCAAGATATTGAGTTACGGATTAGCCAACTCAACATCTTACGAGAGCAACTCTCGCAGCTAATCCATGATTGCCAAGGTGGAGAACAGCCCAACTGCGCCATATTAAAGGGTCTTAGATAAAGCGCAAAAGTGGCTCATTCATTAGGTTTCCCCCTTCAAAGCCGCCCGTTATCTTCGTCGCAGATTGTCGATATTATCAATGGCCAAAGGCGGGATGCTACCCGCTGGGGTAAAACCAAATATCTGCCCATAAAATGATAACTCAGCCTCTAACGCTTGCTTCTTGCTTTGAGGCGAGACTCTATTGGCCGCATCATCATTAAATTCAAGATAAGCAACTGGGATCCCTTTCTTTTCCACTGCTTGGTAAATAATCTGTGACTGCTCTGCAGGAATAAGCGAGTCATTCACACCCTGAATAAGCAGTAACGGCTCATTGACCCCTTTAAGGTTATACATCGCTGAGCGCTGTTTAACGTTATCCATATTGCCCAGCAAACGAGTTAGGTAACGAGACTCAAACTTATGCGCATGACGTTTAAACTCTTCCATATCGCTGATCCCAGAGTAACTTACGCCAGCACCAAAGGTGCTGTAATACGCCACAGCTGACAACGCAGTAAAGCCACCAGCACGGTTACCTCTAATGGCCAGTTTCCGGCCATCAACTGAGCCACGATTAACTAAAAACCCTGCCGCTCTCACGGCATCATTAACATCAGATTTACCCCAATTGCCATATAGGCTATTACGGTAATCTCGGCCAAAGCCCGTGCTGCCTCGGTAGTTGACATCAAACACCGCAAAGCCACGGCTGGTCCAATATTGGATATCTCGCCTAAATGCACGGCTCGCTTTAGCTGTAGGACCAGGGTGAAGCAGCATGACCAATGGCGGTTCATGATCTTTGGGGCCTTGAAAGTTGGGGTTTTTAGGCAGATACAGATAGCCATGGGCGGTCTGATTATCACCGGTTGTAAAGCTCAAGCTCTGTGCTCTTGAAATATAGTTAGGATCCATAACGGTTAGCCTCGGTGTATACACTAGCTCAGCCGCGCGGCCCTGGATCTTGTAAATCCCCTTTTCAGGGGTTTCTTTTGCCCCTACAAATAGCACTTGGTTTTCATGCTGAGTAACGTAGGATATTTCTGCAAAATCAACCGCGATGGGCTCAACAATACCGTTTAAGGTATCGATACGAATGAGCTGAGCCAAGCCTTCGTGGCTAAAGCTGGCAATTAAGCTGTGCTCGTTTTCAAACGCATAACTACTTTGCCCTATTTGCCAGTCAGCAACCGCAAACTCAGCTTGTTTTTCTAGCACGATTTCAGGCTCAAGTTGCGCATCTAAGCGATAGATATTCCACCAGTTATTAAAGTCTGCAACAAAGTAAAGCTGGCCCGTCGGGCTAAACAAAGGTTGAGAGATAGAGCCTTTTTTTGGCATCTCAATTTGCCTTGAATTAACAATAATGCCCTTTGAGTCAAGATCCGCGAGCCACAACTCGGTGTTATCCCATGGCATATTAGGGTGGTTCCATGACACCCAAGCCAGCTGGGTTTGATCCGGTGAAAGAACTGGCTTTGAATAAAAGTCGGCGCCAGAGCTCAAGATCATACCTTCATCGGCATAGGACAAGTTGATCCCCACAAGACTGTTAACCGGCCCATTTTGACCACGGTGGTCTTCACGAACACAAATTAATCGAGAGGCTTTGGGGTTAGAGATGCAACCAGCGTGACGAGTACCATTAGGTGTTAATGCAAATGGCGCTTGATTCGGCGCTATTCGATACAAGATTTGATCTGAAAATTTAGTCGCAAATAGGCTATTACCAATAGCCACAAAAGGCGCGCCGCCATATTCATGCACTCGGCTGCGAATATTGAAATTTGACGACACCACTTTATTGATAGAGCCATCAAGGTCGAGTCGATAAACGCCCTTCTTGCCAGCATTATCGGCATTAGACTGCACAAAATAAATGCCTTGAGACGTGGCACGAACATCACTAATGTCATCGGCTAAATCATAGACATCTTCCGGTGTAACCGGAGACTCCCAACTCCCAAAGTCGGCAAGGGTAATACCCTCAACTTGTCTTGGCACTTCTGCAATATCAGCCTGCTTGGGCGCTTCATTACACCCCATTAGTAGCAGAAAACTGACTAAGGTGAGTATCGCTAATTTAAACGCTATCATTGTGCCTCTTAGCAGCCAATTATTAACACATAGCCAAATGATGAGAGGTAAATTCATGTTTAGAGGTCATTTACAGTCTCATTCGGTGTACGTTACTTTCGAGTCCATTTTTTGGTAAACCAGCGGATCGCAGCCAGTTGCTTGGATTTACTTAATCCAAAATAGATGCACACCCATGGCGAAAGCAGAATATACCAAGGGGTTGCCGCTGTGCTTCTGCCGGTAAATAACAGATAAAAAAAGCCAAAATAGATCACCAGCAGACCGACGCAGCCTACAACAAACATCATTAATTTCGTCGCCCTTTCAAGCTTATCCATTTTGTTCCCATATTGCTTTTATTCTGGCGCTATTATGACCTATAGCTAAACCATTATTCAAACTCTGTTAATGGCGCATAAAAAAACGGGCTAATGCCCGTTTTTATCGATGAATTAAAACTTACAGACGAATACCGCCAGCGATTTCAAATACGCGGCCGTTTACTTGGCCATGTACATAGACATTTTCAATGATAAAACGCACTGTTAAGTCTTGCTCTAAACGCCCGGGCAATTGCCACCATTGATTGGACCTCTGTGCCAGTCACAAACTTATAAGCGAATGCCACCATCGATTTCAAATACGCGGCCGTTAACATAATCATTTTCAATGATAAAGCGTACCGTCGATGCGATCTCTTCTGCTTGACCTAAACGACCTACTGGTACCATCTTCTCTAAACGCTCAAGCGCTTCAGGCTTCATTGCCGCAGTCATTTCAGTTTCAATTACGCCCGGTGCAACCGCTGCGCTACGAATATTGTAGCGAGCCAGCTCTTTGGCCCAACCTACGCTCATTGCCGCAACGCCTGCTTTTGACGCCGCGTAATTTGACTGACCTACGTTACCCGCTTTAGCAAGACTTGAGATATTAATAATCACGCCTTCTTGCTTAGTTTCTATCATGGCTGCTGCCGCTTCACGGCCACATAAAAATGAACCTGTTAGATTGACGTTGATGACAGACTGAAATTGATCGAATGACATACGATCAATCACTTGGCCTTCTTTGGCTTTGAGTAAAAGGCCATCACGCAAAATACCTGCGTTGTTAATGAGCACGTTTACCTGACCAAAGTCTTCCTTAATAAACTGGAAAGTGGCAAATACGTCTTCTTCATCGGTGATATCTACGGCATAACCTTGAACTTCAGTCGTTGCACCTATGTTGGCACAGGCTTTTTCCAACTTTTCTTGGTCAACGTCGATAAGTGCTAGCTTGGCACCTGCAGCCGCTAAATTCTCCGCCATGGCGTAACCTAGTCCACCTGCACCACCAGTAATAACAACAACCTTATCTTTTAAATCCATTGGATCACCCTTTGTTTTTTATCTGCTCAGACTGAGCAAACAGCTCAAAAATACTCGAAAAATCTCGTTTACCATTACCTTGTTTCGCATGGTTTACATAGAGGCTTCGCGCTAATGCGCCCATTGGCGTGCTTGAATTGGATAACAGCGCCGCCTCTTGCGACAGCCCTAAATCTTTCACCATCAAGTCAACCATAAAGCCGCCTTGATAACCGTTAGATGACGGCACCGAATCCATCACATCTGGACACGGATTATATTTATCTAACGTCCAATTGCCGCCACTACTGACTTTCATAATATCGGAAAGTACTTTGGGGTCTAAACCATGGTCCACTCCCATCTGTAATGACTCCGATGTGGCAACCATTAAGACAGAAAGCAGCATATTATTACATATTTTAGCCACTTGCCCAGCACCCGGACCTCCTGCGTGGAAGATATTAGCGCCCATCGCGTTTAATACGCCTTGTGCCTGTTCAAAAGCCTTATCGCTGCCGCCACAAATAAAGGTTAATGTTCCCGCCGCTGCGCCCGCTGTGCCTCCCGATACTGGCGCATCGATAAAGGCTAAGCCTTTGCTTGCAGCATGCTTAGCCACAAAGCGGGCACTGTCTGCATCAATGGTTGAACAATCGATAAGTAAGGTTCCTGGAGCAACCACATCAATTAAACCTTTTTTGGTATCATCGTTTGCATCCTGGCTTGACTCATTCGTCACATACAGACTACGCACATGCTTACCCGCAGGTAGCATAGTCACAACAATATCCGCGCCAGCCGCAGCGCCGCAGGCACTCGTTGCCATCAGTGCGCCTTGATTGCATAATGCCTGCATTGCCGCTGGTACCAAATCAAATACTTTAACGGTAAAACCCGCTTTTATCAGGTTGACCGCCATTGGCCCGCCCATGTTTCCTAAACCAATAAATGCAACTGTACTCATTATTCACTCCGGTTCACGTTTGTGAGTGTTGGGATCTTAATCCCTGTCGCGGCCAATACCACTCACCGCTCATTTATCTTGCGTGAAAGCGCACTCATGTGCGCTATCGTGCAACGCTTAGCTAATGTTAATCTTTAAGCGAATGGCTAATGTAAATCTTTAAGCGGATGGTTTTCATCATCCCAAGGCGATTGCAGCAGAGCTTGTGCATAGCCTTGTGGGAGCGCCGCAACATCTGCAAAGCGCCACTGCGGATTGCGGTCTTTGTCGATAAGCAAAGCACGCACACCCTCAGCAAAATCCGCCTTAGCACAGCAATTAACGCTTAAGCCAAGCTCAAACTTAAAACACTCTGCTAAGCTCAACTCTTTACCCTGTACTTCAGTCAGCTTTGATTGCAGATGCACAAGACTTAAACTGATTGGGCTACCCTCTAACATGGTTTTTAGCGCTTTTGCTAGCCAGGGCTTTGCCTCTAATACGTTTATCTCTAACACATTTCCCTCTAACGTATTGCCCTCAAGCATGTTCGACTCAAGTTGGCAGACTCTGCTTACTATTTCACCAAGACTTCCCGACATTAACTCATCAATTAATGACTGGTTTTGCTCAAGCACGCTCTTTGCTAGCGGCGTTTTACAGCCAGTACCCATAATATTAAGCACTGCGGTTAATGCTTGATGATTCGCATCATTGTTATCGCCCCAAGGTAAAACCGTTAATTGGTCAAACAGAGCGCTTTTATCATCGCTATTGAGATAGTGATTACCAATGCCTACATAATAAGCGTCTGCGCCGATCATGTTGTAAGCGGTCATCCCTAAAAACAGGCCGCTTTTACCCGGCATACGGTTTAAGAAGTAACTGCCACCCACATCAGGATATAGACCAATAGTGACTTCTGGCATGGCAATGCGCGAACGCTCAGTGACAATGCGATGACTCGCGCCAATCATTAGCCCCAAACCGCCGCCCATCACAATGCCGTCGCCCCAAACCAATACTGGCTTACCAAAGCTATGCAGCAGATAATCAAGCTCATACTCTTGTTTAAAAAACTCCGTCGCCGCCTCAGTCACTTCGCCCGGTGTTGTTATTGATGCCTGGTAAATAGCGCGCACATCGCCGCCAGCACAAAAGGCTTTTTCACCTGCACCGTCTAGTACAACTGCAGCTATATTCGGGTCACTTTGCCATGTGATGAGCTGCGCAGTTAATGCTTGCACCATGTTTAGATTCAGTGCATTAAGCGCTTTTTCGATGTTGAGCGTTGCCACACCAACTTGCTTACCCGTATCGGTATTTAAGGTACTAAACAGCACTTGTTCATGACTTGCCTGCATATTGAGCTCGCTCATTAGCCGTTCTTCCAATTCGCTTTACGCTTATTTAAAAAGGCATTTACCCCTTCCCCCTGATCTGCCGTATCAAACAGTTCAACAAATAGGTCGCGCTCTAACGGTAGCGCATCAATTCTTGGCATGCTGCGTCCAGCCTGTATTAATGTTTTACACGCCTTAATACTGCTCGGACTTTGATTTGCCACTTTATCTGCAAGTGCCATTGCGGCATTAAAGGCATTACCTTGCTCAACTACTTCTTCAACTAAGCCTATCTGCTCAGCTTTGGCGGCAGTAATACGCTCACCACATAAAATCATGCGCTTGGCCCACCCCTCACCCACTAGCGCGGTTAAATTTTGGGTACCACCTGCACAAGGGAGTAAACCGACTGTCGCTTCAGGTAGCGCGAGCTGGGCTTGCTGTTCACAAATACGTAGATCGCAGGCAAGCGCCACTTCTAAACCGCCGCCCATGGCATAACCGTTAATAGCCGCAATTGATACACCGCGAAACGCACTTAAGGTTTCAAAGGCTTCACCAAAGTAACGTGCCATATCGGCTGCATTTTGCTTATCGCCGTCTGCAAACAGCTTTAAGTCTGCGCCTGCCGAGAAGAACTTTTGCCCTTCGCCCGTGATCACCAAAGCATAAACATCTTTGTTTTCGTTAAGCGCTAATACTTTGTATTTTAGCTCTTGTAAGCTCGCTGCCGTCCAGGTATTGGCTGGCGGATTGTTCATGCTGATCACCGCGGTGTGACCGACGATACGCTCGATTAATAAAGACTGTTGCTCTAAATCCTGATGTTCCTGAGACATGGTAACTCCCTATACAAAACTGAAATCAAGTTAGGCGGCTAGCTCGTTTAAACGATGCCGCTAATACTGTGCGCTTATAAGATGGCTTATAGAATGGCGCCTGCGTTTTCATCTAACAAACGGCGCGAAATAATTAAGCGCATGATTTCGTTAGTTCCCTCTAAAATTTGATGCACTCGCACATCTCGCACATAGCGCTCTAATGGGTATTCTCGAATGTAACCATAGCCACCATGAATTTGCAGCGCAGCGTCACACACCTGAAAACCGATATCGGTGGCAAAGCGTTTTGCCATGGCGCAATACGCTGTGGCTTCTGGATCTTGCTCATCTAACTTAAATGCAGCTAAGCGCACAAGTTGGCGCGCAGCAACCAGCTCAGTCGCCATATCGGCGAGCTTAAATTGCAATGCCTGAAACGCCGCTAACGGCTTACCAAACTGCTTACGCTCATTCATATATTGAGTCGCACGTTCAAGTGCGGCTTGGGCGGTACCAATTGAGCAGGTGGCAATATTGATGCGGCCACCATCAAGTCCCTTCATGGCAAAGGTGAAGCCTTGACCTTCTTCACCGAGTAAATAAGCAACTGGCACCCGTACGTTTTCAAAGGTGATTTCACGGGTTGGCTGGGCGTTCCAGCCCATCTTATCTTCCGCTTTACCGTAAATAACTCCGGCAGCATCGGCTGGAACCGCAATCGCTGAAATGCCTTTAGGGCCCGCCTCTCCGGTGCGGCACATCACCACTAATAGCTCAGTGGCTCCCGCGCCAGAGATAAACACTTTAGAGCCTGAAATGACGTACTCATCGCCCTCACGTACCGCTTTAGTTTGCAATGCAGCAGCATCACTGCCCGCCCCTGGCTCAGTTAAGCAATATGATGCTAGCTTTTCACCTGTAGTGAGTGACTCAGACCACTCTTGACGTAATACTGCTGTACCAAAGCTGGTGACCATCCAAGTGGCCATATTGTGGATGGTTAGCATGGCTGTAGTTGCGGTGCAGCCCATGGATAGTTGCTCAAAAATAATCGATGAATCTAAGCGTGATAGTCCCATTCCGCCTTCAGATTCTGGCGAATACAGTGAGCAAAAGCCTAGCTCGCCCGCTTTTTGAATCACATCTTTGGGAAAGTGATGCTCTTCATCCCATTTGGCGGCAAAGGGAGCAAGCTCCTCTTTAGCAAACTGCTGGGCTAAATCGGCAAATTGGCGTTGGTCTTCATTGAGATTAAAATCCATCGGGGTACTCCTGTTGTCCTGTCGATTGCCCTGCTCTAGGTTCTAGGTTCTAGGTTCTAGGTTCTAGGTTCTAGGTTCTAGGTTCTAGGTTCTAGGTTCTAGGTTCTAGGTCTGCACCATCAAGCAAAGGCTTTGGATCTTTACTAACGGCGCTCCTTTCGAGTCGCTACCGCTGCAGACCTCTATTCGTTATTTGTTGTGATAGCTCTTGTATTAGCTTTTTTACTCGCTACAGCCTGCGCTTATCCGTTAACCGCTGACTCAAAAAAGTAGCCGTTAACGAACATTGCCCCCGCCATAAGTCAAAAGCTCATGGGTGGCAATAACGCGTGTTACTTAAGCTCAATCGTCATATTCGGTGCTGATGCAACGGCAATATCTGACTCAAACCAGCGAGCTGTGATGGTCTTGGTCTCAGTATAGAAACGTACCGCTTGCTTACCGTATGCGTGCTGATCGCCATAGAAACTGCCTTTCCAACCAGTGAACGAGAAAAAAGGCAATGGCACTGGAATGGGGACGTTAATACCCACCTGACCCACTTCAATCTCGTGCTGGTATTTACGTGCAGCTGCGCCACTGGCGGTAAAGATGGAGGTACCATTGCCGTATGGGCTGTCGTTCACTATCGCTATCGCTTCTTCTAAGGTTTGGGCATTCATGCAGCACAGCACTGGGCCAAAGATCTCTTCTTTATAGATGCTCATATCAGTCGTGACTTTATCGAATAGGGTTGGGCCAACCCAGTTACCCGACTCATAACCTTCAACGGTAAAATCGCTACCATCGAGTAAGCAATCGGCGCCCTCCTCAATACCTTGTGCAATCAGGCTCACTACGCGCTGCTTCGCGGCAGGGCTAATTACCGGACCATAAGCGGCATCTTTATCATCCCAAAGACCTGGTTTGACTTTAGCTATCGCCTCTTTTAACTCAGGGATCCACTCTTTTGCTGCGCCAACAAACACAGCAACTGAAAGCGCCATACAACGTTGACCGGCCGCGCCAACAGATGCGCCCACTAAGTTATTAATCACTTGTTGTTTATTGGCATCAGGCATAATCACGCAGTGATTTTTAGCCCCGGCAAAGGCTTGGACACGCTTTAAGTTATCAGTACCGGTTTTGTAAATGTATTGACCCACATTCACCGAACCCACAAATGAGATGGCTTTAATATCTGGGTGAGAAAGTAAAATATCCACAGCCGTTTTATCGCCGTGAACCAGCTGCACTACGCCTTTTGGTGCACCCGCCTCTTCAAATAGCTCGATAAGACGCTGCGGCGTCATTGGATCTTGCTCTGATGGCTTTAAGATAAACGTGTTACCGCAAGCGATGGCTAACGGGAACATCCACAGTGGGATCATCGCTGGGAAGTTAAATGGGGTAATACCCGCGCAAACACCCAGTGGCTGGGTATAGCTGTAAGTGTCGATTGAACGTGCCACGTTTTCAACGGTTTCGCCCATCATCATAGAGGCAATATTGCAGGCATGCTCAGCCACTTCGATGCCACGCCATACATCACCTTTGGCATCATCAAATGTTTTTCCGGTTTCTTGGGCTAAGATAGTGGCAATTTCGTCGTGATGTTGTTTTAAAAGGTGCTGATACTTGAGCATCACACGAGCACGCTCTGAAACAGGCACCTCTTTCCAGCTTTGAAAAGCGGCTTTAGCACTGGCTACCGCACTTAACACTTCGGTATGGTTCGCTGCATTTACCACTGCGATGGTTTCATTATTGGCAGGATTGGTCACGGCTATCTGCTTATCACCTTGGCCTAATACCCATTCGCCGTTGATGTAATGTTTCACTTGAGTTGTCATATCGCTTCCTACTTTGGCAATGTCATTTGCTGACATTTGCAAAATGATGAACCCGCTCGGCCAATTTATTATTCTGGTATTGCGAGTAAACACATCGGTTCACTTGCTATTAGTACCTTGCTTATTAGCATTTTGGCTTTAAACGGGTTCGGTCTTGTTGAATACTGTCGTTTATCTTTTATTTGCTACAACCGAGCCTTTAAAGCTCAATTGCCATCGCTGTTGCCTCGCCGCCACCAATACACAGTGATGCTACTCCGCGTTTTAAGCCTCGCGCTTTAAGGGCATAAATCAAAGTCACCAGTACACGCGCACCCGAGCAACCAATAGGGTGGCCTAGCGCACAAGCGCCGCCATTAACATTGACTTTATTGCCGTCGAGCCCAAGCTCAGAAATGGCTAACATGGTGACCATGGCAAAGGCTTCGTTGATCTCATACAGATCCACGTCCTCTTGAGCCCAGCTCACTTTATCGAGCAGCTTGTTCATCGCGCCAACAGGAGCGGTAGTAAACATTGATGGTTGTTGTGCGTGAGTGGTGTGCCCCTTAATGGTTGCCATCACATCAAGACCTAACTCATTAGCTTGTGCGCGGGTCATCAACATCAATGCGGCTGCGCCATCTGAAATGGAGCTAGAGTTCGCGGCGGTAATAGTGCCGTCTTTGGCAAAAGCTGGGCGCAGTGTTGGGATTTTGTCTGGGCGAGCGTTACCCGGCTGCTCATCGGTATCAACCACGATATCGCCGCGGCGGTTTGCTACGGTTACCGGCGTGATTTCATCGATAAAGGCACCTGAATTAATCGCGCTATTGGCTTTTTCCAGTGAGCTCAGTGCAAAGCTGTCCATCTGTTCACGGGTTAGCTTAAAATCGTCTGCGGTGTTTTGCGCAAATGTGCCCATTGCCCCACCGGTATATGCATCTTCAAGACCGTCAAGGAACATATGATCCAGCACCTTACCATGTCCCATACGCATGCCACCGCGCGCGTTATCTAACAGGTATGGCGCTTGGCTCATGCTTTCCATACCGCCAGCAATAACCACATTTGCGCAGCCAGCTTTAATTAAATCATGGGCTAACATGACGGTTTTCATGCCGGATCCACACACCTTGTTGACTGTCGTTGCGCCAACCGATAGTGGCAGCTCAGCGCCTAAGGTTGCTTGGCGTGCTGGCGCTTGACCTAAACCCGCAGGTAGTACGCAGCCCATCAATACTTCATCAACCAGTCCACCAGCTAGACCGCTTTGTTGCATCAAGCCCTTGATAGCTGTTGCGGCGAGCTTTGGTGATGTAACACTGGATAGTGCACCTTGGAATCCGCCCATTGGGGTACGCTTTGCTGCAACGATAACGATATCTTGATCTAACTTAACTGAACTCATAATTACTCCGGTAATACGCTAGTTAACCTTTAATAGAAGCGGTCCAAAACCGTGCAAAATGTAGGTTGCTGCAAAGTTTCGTGTTGACCACCGCGAGGTTATTGCCTAGTTAATATAAAGTGCACTTCTGCTCAATATTTAACACTGTGACGTTTACGCGAACGTAAAGCAAGGGTTGTTTGGTCAAACATCTACCAAAGTATAGGACTGAGTTGTCACATAGAATTTACACTAGCGGGGGAATACAGACTCTGCGTTTTGTTACTTGTGATCAGCTTGAGGTGCACTAGCCTTTTATTATTAATACAGCAAATAGTTATACCAATCAGTTACACGTTTCACTGCACATAGCATGTTGATGCTCTATCGATTGCAATGCGAAACATGATGAACAAATAACCAAAGGATGCTTATGAAAAATATATCGATATTGTTAGTGCTATTGACCAATATAATGCTGAGCGGCTGTGTTGCTGTTGGGGCGGTAACCATAGGAGCGGTAACTTATTATAAAAGTTCGAAGCATGAAGTGGCCACTGTGAATATAAAAGCGACACCAGAGCAAATCTATCAAGTCGCACTAAAAACCATTCAAGCTAACCCCTTGCTGGCCATAGCATCGAGCTCTATAAAAAATCACGCTATCGAAATTACCAAGGGAGATTTAAACGCAAGTTTAAAGGTCTCAAGCATAGCGCCTGACTTATCTCAACTTCTGATCACCTCTGATGTGGATCCGCAACCAAGCACACAATTAGTCTTAGATGGCGTTTTTACCGTTTGTCGCTCACTTGATGCACACTGCGTTTTGGTTGCTGATAACAATTAAACTTACACGCTAAGTGAAACCGCCTTATACCAAAATGCCGATATTCAATAAAGAACATCGGCATTTTGCATTAGCGAGTTACCCCTTAACAATTAAGACTCCCAGGGGGTAATTTCGGTCATATCATCGAGGTTATAAGGGGTAAGCTGATACACATAATAGTTGAGCCAATTACTCACCAACAGACTACCGTGACTGTGCCAGCGTGCGATAGGTTCTTGCTCAGGATCATTATTTTTAAAGTAGTTTTGCGGTAAGTCAGGCATTAACCCCTGAGCGAGATCGCGCTGGTACTCATCTTTTAAGGTCGACTTTTGATACTCAGGATGGCCCATTACAAATAGGTTGCGATTATTCTTACTGAGTACCATATAGGCACCTGCCTCATCAGATTCAGTCAATACCTCAAGTTCTGGATGCGCACGTAGCTTGTTAATGTCCATCTCAGCAAAACGAGAATGTGGTGCAAAGAACTCATCATCAAAACCACGTAGTAAAGGGTAATGCTCTGTAGTGCGGCGATGGTTATAGACACCTGAGCGCTTTGTTTTAAGCAATGATCGGTTTAAGTCAAATAGATGAAACAGTGCAGCATGCGCTGCCCAACATAAGAAAAGAACCGAGGTAACATGCTGCTGCGACCAGTCAATAATCTCACGAATATGATCCCAGTATGACACGTCTTCAAACTCAACCTGCCCAAGTGGCGCACCAGTAATGATTAAACCATCGTAGTTTTTCTGGCGCACATGCTCAAAGTCTCGATAAAAATTATTCATGTGATCGATTGAGGTATGTTTGGACTCTTTATCGTGAATTCTGAGTAGATCCACATCAACTTGTAGCGGAGTATTCCCTAAAAGACGTAACAGCTGCGTTTCGGTCTCGATTTTATTCGGCATTAAATTCAAAATTAACACCTTCATTGGACGAATATCTTGATTCGCTGCCCGAGTTTCAGACATAACGAAGATATTCTCAGATTCCAAGATCTCTGCCGCGGGCAGATCATCGGGGATTTTAACCGGCATAGCGCGCCTCTTTTCTAATTCGAATGACCTATCAGAATGAGACGCGCCGTTTAAATTAACTCGTGGTCAATTAATTTAACGTGCCACCTTCTGCACTAAAACTGACATTGGCTCACTTGAGTCCAAATCAATTCGATAAGCTTGTGTATTGATAAACATCAACTTGTCATCAAGACTAATGCGCGCCCCAATCGTATAGGTATGGCCGTCTTCAAATTGATCTCTATTAATTAAAAACTGAAAAGGTGTTGGTGTGCTGACATCATTACGCTCAAACTCTGCAATCACTACAGCAGGCGCATCCATTAAAGACACATCCTGAACTTGTACAGTGATGACGGCATCTTCAGGGAGTATCATGCGCTCCTTGTACCAAACTTCACCTTGGATCTCCACCACTGCATTAGATGTTGCACAACCGGTCAACATACTTGCAGCTACCACTAAAGGTAATAAAGGCTTAAACCACCGTTCCATATTTATACTCCTCATAATACATTAAGACTTCTAGAAGTCTATATGTCCGTACTTGAAATTATATCAGTTAAATAGAAAAGTCTATTAGCTACCTATCGATAACAGCTGTTAAAGAATAGGTATTCTCACAATCCTTGTCACAGCAACTGACAATTAATCTTGTTCTAATACACTTATCTTTCTATGATAAGTTACCTATTCGAAGTCGAATACCCATATGACACAAGCAACTGCAATAATTGTGGGCGCTAGCTCATTACTCAGCCGTGAAATTGCAAAACAACTTGCAGATGAAGGCGTTGAACTGGCCCTGTTAGCACAAGATCCACAATCTCTTACCGAGTTTAGCCAATCCTTGCCCACTAAGGCGCAGGTTTTTCCATTGAAAATTGATGATCCAGAAGCCGTGATCAGTACCATTAATGCTGTTTGGCATTCTCTAGGCGGCGCTCATCTTGTTCTGGTTAATACAGGGTTAACCCATTACGATCCTGAGCTACCATGGCAACCAGAGCAAGATATCATCACAGTTAATGTGCAAGGCTTTTCAGCCATTTGCAATACTGCCTTTAGGCTATTTCGCGATCAAGGCTATGGTCAACTTGCGGCAATTAACTCGATAGCGGGTCTAAGAGGGGGTCCGAGTGTCGCCTATCACGCATCGAAAGCTTATGCACAAAACTACTTTGAAGGCCTAAGCATGCATGCCCAGCGTTTAAAGCTGCCTATCACGATTACCGATATCCAATTAGGCATGTTAGATAAAGCGGCCATGCAGCAAAATCGTCTGTGGTTGTCGCCACTGCCAGTTGTAGCTAATCAAGTGATTAAAGCGATGAAAGCAGGCAAGCGCAAAGCCTACGTCACCAAACGCTGGCGCCTAGTGGCATGGTTGACTAAAGGTTTACCTGAGTTTGTCTACAATACTCGCCACTGGAAAACCAAAGAGCAGAAAAAAGCTGAGCGCGCAGCTAAGAAAGAATCTAAGTAATACGCTTATGTGACTGCACTGATGTTAATGCACTGATGTTAATGCACTTAGGCGATTTTACTTAAGAGCAGTATAAAAAATACAAAGTATAAAAAAGGAGCCTACTGGCTCTAATGCCGTTCACTTAAGGTGAACGGCATTTTTATTTTTGGCATACCGTTGAGGCCTTGGTTTTACTGTTCTGGGG
>NZ_JBRIMB010000054.1:0-31550 GCF_052977265.1 Shewanella sp. 0m-8
CAAGCGAACTTTACCATTAGTGTCTTCTCTTATAGTGATCAGTTTAAACACCTCATCGATACGGTCTTTTTCGAAGAGTTCATGGCCAATATTTTCCAAAGCGCTGTAAGTATCTTCAATGAGATCGGCTAAATGGTCGACTTTCATTTTAAATAACTGAATGAATAATTGCTGGGGTGTAACAGGGACGGAAGACTTTTGAAGGTTTGTGGCTAATGAGTCTATCAAACGCTGATCATCATCTCTGATGGTGATCAATAAGTCTGCTCTAAGGTTAAAATAAATATTAATAGAGCTTAGTGTCTGTGCAGACTTTTGACTAAATAATGAGTTAACGTGTAAACCATCTTTATTTTGGTAAAAACGTGAAGAATCCTCAATTTCATTCCTATCTTCTCTATCTGGTACCTCGTCAGTAGAAAAGCTAGCCAACCAAAGTCTTTCTGCTTCAATGGGTCGATAAATGTCTAACCATATTGTTGTTTCTGGTAAAGGCTCGTCAATATTAAGAGTTGTTGTAGTGACTTGCTGTTGTTGGTAGCAATACGCTGTGATCATGTTGGCTCCATCGCAAAAAGTATGTATTAGTCGAAACCGATAATTAAATATTAGTCAATGATTGCAAAGATATAGTATTTAGATATGGAATGATATTTGTCTCATAAAAAGCTGAAGCAAATTGTACAGTCGCAATACAAGAGGTGAAATATGTCGACCTTTAATGTTTACTCTCAGTTGTCGATAAAACTAAGGTGACAAATAAGGTAATACGAATGCAAGTAAGCTAAAAGATTTACGCTAAAAGGGTGTCATTTGCTGCGACTTCTGATAGATTTGAAACAACTGTTTAAATCCATTGTTTAAGAGTCCGATATGAACCCGTATAACGCCCCATTAGCAGAAATGCGTTTTCTTCTTGAGAAAGTCTTTGACGCCCCAAAAACGTGGTCTGAGATGCCAGCAATGGCCGAGACTGTCGATATGGATACTGCAGCAGCAATTTTAGATGAAGCAGATAAGATTAGCCGCGAATTAATCCATCCTATTAACCGTAGCGGTGATGAGCAAGGTGTTCGGCACGAAGCTGATAGGGTGATCACACCTGATGGCTATAAAGCGGTATATGACCAATACGCTGAAGGTGGCTGGGTAGGGCTATGTGGTGATCCTGAGCTAGGTGGCATGGGCATGCCTAAGATGCTCGGTGTACTAGTCGATGAAATGGCTTATAGCGCATGTAACGCGTTTACTCTATATGGTTCATTAACCGCTGGTGCAGCACTAGCTATTCATGCCCATGGCAGCGAAGAGATTAAGCAGCAGTATCTGCCTATGCTATACAGCGGCGAATGGTCTGGCGCCATGGATATGACAGAGCCTCAAGCGGGATCAGATCTGCGGAACATTAGAACTAAGGCTGTTCCTAATGATGATGGCAGCTATCAGATCACGGGTAGCAAGATTTTCATTACTGGTGGAGATCATGATTTAACTGAAAACGTTATTCACTTAGTACTCGCCAAATTACCCAATACCAGTGGCATTTCATTGTTTTTAGTGCCAAAGATTAAAGTGAATGCGGACAATACTCTAGGTGAAGCCAATGGCGTGACTGTCGGTTCTATCGAACACAAGATGGGGCTTAAAGGTTCTGCAACGTGTGTGATGAATTTTGACGATGCAGAAGGTTACCTTATCGGCAGAGCTAATCGTGGTTTAGTATGCATGTTCACCATGATGAACTATGAACGTTTGGCTATTGGTATACAAGGTTTAGGGACGTCACAAGCGGCTTACCAAATGGCTGCTGAATACGCTAAAGAGCGCACCCAAGGTGTAGCGGCTGGTGGCTCGCCGACAGGCGCTGCAAGCGACCCTATTATTGTTCACGGTGATGTCAGGCGAATGTTGTTAACGATCCGTACGTTAACTGAAGCGGGACGTGCATTATCTGTATATACCGGGCAACAACTCGATTTAGCCAAGTATTCAGATGATAGTGATGCTAAGGCGAAGGCTAGTCGTTATGTTGGATTGTTAACACCAGTATCAAAAGCGTTTTTAAGTGATCGAGGTCTTGATGCTGCGATTATGGCGCAACAGGTATTTGGTGGCCATGGTTACATCCGTGAGACAGGCATTGAACAATTAGTGCGTGATACCCGAATTGCCCAGATCTACGAAGGCACCAACGGCATTCAAGCGATTGATTTCTTAGGTCGTAAAGTAACGGGTGATAACGTCGCCGCTTTATCTGAATTTGTTGCAGAGCAGATCGCTAAAATTAATGGGTATGCTCATGTTGCCGATGGCGATAAAGCAACACTATTGGCATTACTCGAACAGCTACTAGAGGTGGCGAATCAAGTTAATGACAACAAATTAAGTCAACCAGCTTTGATTAACTCATGTGCAGTCGATTACCTCGACGCATTTGGTTATGTCCTTTATGGCTGCTTCTGGTTAGCGATGAATGATGCGGCACATGATCATGAAGATGAAAACTTTAAGCTACAAAAAGCACATCTTGGGCGTTTTTACTTTGATAAGCTATTGGCTAAGGCCGAGTATCATTTATCACAGGTGAAGACAGGGGATGCGTCGATAATGCAAATAGATGAAAGCTTGTTCTAAATAAGACGATTTCTAACTTCGAATAAAAAACGCCACTTAACGTGGCGTTTTTGTTTTATTGTGTTTTTAGCTTATGTAAGATTATCAAACGGGAATGGTGAAAGTCCGAACAACAATTTAAGGTTCGCTATGCTTGTTATTTTTATTGTGAGCCGGAGTGCTTAAGTGATCACTTTGCAGTAACGACTGTAATAACAATACGCTAAAAGGCATGATCTCAACGTCTTTAACTGCTGGACTTTGACCATTTTCTAAGATCACAAAGGCACTAGTGAGTTCATCACCTTGCTTGATATAGCCTGCTAGATTAACAACGCCTTTCATTGACCCTGTTTTAGCCAGCACCTTTTCTTTTAACGGTGCAGCTGTAAACCCTGCACGATACTTTAGGGTACCACTCGCACCCGCTACAGGTAGTTGTTCAATAAGATAATTAAGCGATAAATCATTCTTTATAAGCAATAACACTTGAGCTAAATGTTCTGCACTAAGTAAGTTGTAGCGAGATAAACCCGAACCATCGACGATATTTGCGGTGGATAAATCGATTCCTTGCTGAGTGAGAATATGTTTCATAGCAGCGCTGCCGTTTACAAATGAACCAGGCACCCCATAAGTGTATTGCCCTAAACGCTTTAACAGGCTGTCTGCAATTAAGTTATCGGATTTTAGTAACATGGTCTCAATAAGCGCTGAAAGTGGTTTAGATTGATGCTCTGCGAGCAGTAAGGTATTAGCTGGGCGTTTATTGGTAAGTAATACATCCCCTTTTAAAGTGATCCCGGTATTGTTTAGGATATTTGCAAGGGTTCGTTGTGCGTAAAGGGCCGGATCTGAGATGGCGATAGCAAGCTTTAACGGCTTTTGCCCTTGATAGCAGCCACTGAGTATAAATTGATTATGTTGAAGGCGTTGAAGATTCAATTCGCAAAATGGCTGATTGCCCACTTTGTCAAATACGGCGGTACTAGTAATCGAAACCGGTTCAAACTGGCTAAAGGTGAGTTTACCTAGGTTCGTCGCCAGTGACGGGGTTAGCTTCGCTTTTACGCAATTCTTATTAAGAATATAACGTGAAACCGGCGCGGCATAACAGATCCCTAAATCATCCCACACCCAACCAGGGGCTTGTAAGGTTTCGGTTTGATCACCGACTAAATATAGGTTGCCGTCGATATGCTCCAAACCTTGTGCTTTGAGCTGTTTAAACAACAATCTTAAATCACCGGCGGTGAGAGTAGGATCACCGTCAAAGCGTAAGAACACATCACCCTCGATGCGTTGATTTTTAACTCCCACAAATGCATCAATTTGAGTGTTAAAGGTAAATGCTTTACCTAAAGCAGAAGATGCGGAAACCGCTGTAAGCAGTTTCATGGTACTGGCAGGAACAAATAGCCGGTCAGCATCCTTTCGGTAACTGGCTTCAGAGCGAGTCATAGGACTCACAACGACAGCCGTTTGCGAGGTTTTTGGCTCAATAACCTTAATAATATTTGCAAGGTAGCCGTTAGCAGATGCAAGAGCAGGCGAGAAACAAAGCGTTAAAGCTGTGGTAAACAAGGCTGTTTGTAAAAAGCATATTCTCAAAAGATTATCCTTGTAGTGGTCTCATATCGCTATGAACTCATAAAAATGGGTTTAGGCTAATCATTATCTGTCGGTTCATCTTTTTCCATTAGGCGATATAGCTTCAGTGTGACAAATAAAACCAAGCTAAAAAATAGCGGGATCACCAAGAAGCCTAGCTGCGCTTTAAAATGAAAAATAGCCCATGCAGCGAGGAGCATGACAGCGAGTGTAAGCAGGGTTTTTAGGTTCATCAATTAATCTCGGACGATAAAATAGGGAGCTATATTAGCAAAAGTCACAGCTTTTATCAGTGACTCATACAGCAAACGATAGGGCTTTTTCATAAAATATTACTGTTATTTTATGGTATCAAACTGACTAAATATTTGGCTAACAGAGCAAGAAGCCACCGAAATTTGGTCCTAGAGACCGATATTGAGAGAAAAACCTTGCTCAAAGGCAGTTAAATCGGTAATTTCTATGCCCTTATCTAGGAGGATCTTTATGCCACATGTAAGAGTTAGCGGTTTACCTGAAACGGTAATTGCAACACTGAGTATCAACTTACTTGAGGCATTAGCCGACATCTGTCAGTCAAAACCAGAATCTTTCATACTCGATTGGATCAACAGTAGCAATTATCGTAACGGCAAAAAAGTCACCGATATCGCTCAAGTCGAGGTGTTATGGTTCCCTAAAGATCCTCAAACACACCATCGTGCAGAACAGGTTCTCCGTGAAGCCATATTAAAGGTTTATCCGGGGCTAGAACATATCATTGTGATGTTTAGACAGCTTGAACCAAGCACATATTTTAAAGATGGTCAGCACTATTAAGGAGAGAGCCTTGCTGAGTAAGCTAGGTGGCATACCGCTACAACCAGATTCGCTTTCTTGGTTATTGACGCCTAAAGCGTTAAAAGCTGAATTGTTATCTCGAATTGCAAGCGCAACGCATTCTATTTATATCGCCGCACTTTATTTAGAAGATGATGAAGCGGGGAGAGAGATCCTCGCAGCGCTGATGGATGCGAAGCAACAGAACCCTCAACTTGATATAAAAGTACTCGTTGATTTTCATCGTGCACGTCGTGGCCTTATTGGCCATAAAGGCGATAGCGGTAATTATTTAATGTATCGCAAGGTGATCGAGGCCGCTGAATATCCAATTGATATTCTAGGTGTTCCGGTTAAATCTCGTGAGTTTATGGGTGTACTTCACCTGAAAGGTTTTGTTATCGATGACGCGGTTGTTTTTAGTGGAGCAAGCATTAATAACATCTACCTGCATCAAGATGATAAATACCGTTTTGATCGTTACCATGTGATTGAATCTGCAGAGCTTGCACGCAGCATGCGTGACATGGTGAAAACATATCTCGTTAACGATGTTGCTGTCAGCTCTTTAACTCAACCTAAAGAAACAGAGCATTTACCAACTAAAGGCGAGGTCAGTAGCCTTAAACATCGTCTTTCAAAAGCTGAGTATCAGTTTAGCCAGACGAAAATAGGCAACCGGGTTACACCTTTAGTTGGTCTTGGCCGTAAAAATAACAAACTTAATAGGGTTATTGTTGCCTTAGTTGAAGAGTCTGAAGACACTTTGTTTATTTGTACGCCGTACTTTAATCCGCCATACATTTTAGTTAGGGCGTTGGCTAAGCATCTGCGTAAGGGTAAGAAGATTGATATCGTGGTAGGGGATAAAACGTCTAACGATTTCTATATTCCACCAGAAGAAGAGTTTTCTACTATTGGTGCTTTGCCTTACATGTATGAGCAGTCACTTAGAAAGTTTGCTAAACGTCAGCAATGGGCAATAGAAAACGGTCAGCTGAATATTCACCTTTGGAAAGATGGTCGTAATAGTTTCCATTTAAAAGGGATCAGTGCTGACGGTAAGCGCCATTTAATAACGGGTAGCAACTTAAATCCAAGAGCATGGGCATTGGATTTAGAAAACGGTTTGTTACTGCAAGATGAAAGTGAGTGCTGGAAAGAAAAGTTTGAACAAGAGCAAACGCATATTCTTGAGCATACTGAGCGTTTGTTCCATTACAGCCAAATCGAGACATTGCATAACTATCCAGCCCCTGTACGCAAGATCATGAAGCGCATTAAACGCTTAAAAGCAGATTTTTTGTTAAGGCGTATCCTGTAAGCTTAAGATTTTTGTGATGAAAAAGCCTGCTTATTAGTAGGCTTTTTTGTTCTCATACTTTTATCATTTGACTAATTTTTGCTAAATAGTTTTGCTAAATAACTTGGCGCAAAAGTTTTACTAAAAAGGTTTTGCGAAAATGAATTTGCCTAAACATGCTGTGCATCAACTGTATGAGTACAGAAAAGCTATCTCTTCAAGGCCTTTTACTGCAAGGGGCAAGAATGTAATACGCTGTCAACGTTGCTTGCTGTCAGAGACGCTTTGTACCTGTAGTTTGCGCAAGCAGATTGATAGTGATTTAGCGTTTATGCTGATCATGTACGATGATGAAGTACTTAAACCTAGCAACAGCGGACGGTTAATCGCAGATATTGTTCCTGATACGCATGCGTTTATTTGGTCACGTAACGAACCTAATCGTAAGATGCTGTCGATCATCAACGATCCTAAGTATCAGCCATTTGTTATTTTTCCGGCAGAATATGCGGTTGATGGACAATCGGTGGTTGATCGCGTAGAAAAAACAAAACTCGACCAAGATAAAAAGCCGCTTTTTATCTTATTAGACGGCAGTTGGCGTGAAGCTATTAAGATGTTTCGTAAGAGTGATTATCTGCATCAATTTCCGCTATTTTCTTTCTCTCCAGAATCGGCAGCGGCTTATGCCCTGAGAAAAGGGGCGAGAGATTTTCAATTGGGCACCGCTGAAGTGGCCTCGCTGGCGCTGTCAGCAGCTGGAGAAAACAAAAATAGTGCGGTGCTAGAAGCATGGTTTGCACTTTTCGTGGAGTCTTCATTGCGCGGACGAACTCGCAATGTTCGTGAGGCTTCAACATTAAGCCTGCTTAAGCAAAATTATTCTATTGCGTATCAGAACGCCTGTGGAAAAGATAAGTAGAGTAGGCGGTTAGGCGTGCGATTAGCCGTATAAAGTTAATCGGCAAATCAAGGAGTTGAATCTGCTGCTATTTGGGTTATGCTTACTATTTGATAGCTTTTTGTTTGAGCTATTAGTGATTAAGGAGCATCAATGGCAGCTGGTAATGTGTTATTTTTTGGCGGTTTAACTAAACCGTTTATTTCCTTTAGCCGTTATCTACTGCTCATACCTAGCATGTTTGTTTTTATCCTCTCAAACGTGGCGCCATTAACCTGTAGTTCATCAGGTCAAGACTTGAGCATGTCAGATAACCTTATTGCAAAACGTAACATTCAAGAGGTGTTTACCTCTGTAGTATCGCTAACTCAATCGCGTAAGATACTGCTGGTAAAAAGTCGCTATAGTGCAGGGCTTGTCTGCCAGGACAAAGGTTGGGAGTTTTGTGCCAGATGGGCCAAATCAGGCCGTAGCTCTGGCAGTCGAATCGCTTAGTGATCTACTGTGTCGGCAAGTTTACTTGCGTATGATTTAAAACATATAAACGACTACATATGAGCTGCTGGATATGAGTTATCAATTAAAAGCTGGCTAGTCGCTTTAATCCTAGCGGTATCACATATCGCTGTATCAAGGGCTCAGTTTTCTTCTACTTGAACGCTTCTACATTACCTTTTTCCCATTAAGAATGCGAGTTCTGCAACGTTACTGACCTGCATTTTTTGCATGACTTTTTGACGATGTAGTTCAAGGGTTCGCTGGGCGACATTGAGCTCTGCCGCGATAACTTTATTAAGCTTGCCTTCAAGTACCTTGTTCATTACTTCATGCTCTCTTGGGGTAAGAGTCGCTAACTTATCACCTAAGGCTTGACGCTCCAGCTTTAGCTGCATGGTTTGCTCTGTTTGTTGACTTGCCTGATTGAGCAGTAGAACAAGCTTATCGCCATCTACGGGTTTTTCTAAAAAATCGAGGGCACCTTTTTGAATCGCTTGTACCGCCATCGCGATACTGCCATGACCACTGAGCATGATAACGGCAATAGGGCTCTGTGCTTGGGTCATATGAGTTAATAGGGCACTGCCATCCATTCCTGGCATCTGTACATCTAAGATTGCGATCCCCGGGCTATGCAAGTCAACTTGATGTAAGAAGGCATCTGCAGAGTTAAAGCCTTTAGGTTGATAACCTAGGCCGTTCAACATCCAGGTTAGCGAGTCTAATACAGCTTGATCGTCATCGACTAGATACAAATTAGTCATTTAAGGACTCCTTAATTGGTAATGTTATGGTCATGGTTAAACCCGCTTGTGGCGGCAGAGTATCTTGATTGAAATTGCTGGTCGCTTTTATTTGGCCATCATGTTCCTCGATGATGCGCTTACAGATCACCATGCCAAGACCTAAGCCATTCTCTTTAGATGTTTCAAAGGGAAAAAACAGACGTTCTAGTGCGATGTCACTCAGGCCACAACCATTATCTATAAATACAATATGGGCTTTCTGCCTATCTTTGGTTAGCGAGATTGAAAGCTTAGGATCGCTACTGGCTTCCATGGCATCGAGTGCATTACGGATAATGTTGACTAGCACTTGCTGGAGTAAGCTTGGATCCGCGAGTAATTCTACTTGCTCGCAGCTGATCGCTGGTGTTATTTGCATTCGGGCAAACTCTGCGGCCATTAGGCTTAATGTATCGTCTAAAATCTGATTGAGACTGCACTGTGTCATAACACTGGGTTGCTGACAGAAATGCCTAAAGCGCTTAATGGTTGCTTGAGCTCTATCGACTTGCTGAATAGCCTTTGTCATTGCATCTTTTAGATCAGCCTGATCATCTGATAATCGATAAATACAGCCCTGAGTTAAATAACGGATCCCGGCTAATGGTTGATTTAACTCATGGGCGATTCCGGATGCCATTTCACCCGTTAATAATACGCGTTGGGCTTTATAGAACTGCTTTGTTTGTTCTAGTAAAGCTTTTTGTGTCTGGGTATGTTGTTCAACTTCAGCCTGAAGATCTTGGGTACGCAAAACAACTAAGCGCTTTACTCGTAAATGATAGATATAACCGAGTAAGAGTACGATTAACACGACGATAACCCAAGGAAGCGCACTCTTAAAAATTGAGGTCCAGTTGGTGACAAAAGGCCACTGTTGTAACTGCTTTAACAGTTTAAAGACTTCACTATCATTGACGGTTGCAGACCAAGAGTCATAACGGCCAATGATAGCCGCGGGCTCATCTTTAGTGATGGATAGCAATGAGCGAACAACGCGAGTTGCCAAAAGATGATCTGTTTTTCCCAATTTGGAGAATGAATAGTAAGGATAAAGCGCACTGGAGCTTTGGCAGTTGAAGTGAGTCTGTGGTTTAGTCAGCACTACATGCAGGCTATTTGGGGCTATCTCTCCTTTACTCACAGCGTTCTCTAAAACACAGGTTGGTAATATTGCGATATCAGCCTTGCCATCTAATACTAAATTGAGCAGTTTCTGTTGTGGAAAGCCGACAAAGTTGAGCTGTTTAAAATCGCTAAACGGGTTTAGGCCGTTATGCGCCATCTCTCCTGCGAATATTTGAAATCCGCCAAATGCTTGTTTATCTGTAGAAACCGCTGTTAGATATTTAAGATCCGCCATATTTGATACGTCGACATCTGCACGGGTAACTAATGCGGAACCAACGGACAACGTCGGCTGCTTATTATTTAAAGACACCAACGTCAGTATGCTGCTAGTACCATAATCCTTTTTGTAGCTCACCGCGGTTAACGCATTGGTAATTAAGAAATCTAATTTGCCTTGTGCAACATCTTGATCAAGTTGAGTCGGTGTTAGCGCCACCAGCTCAAAGGGATGATTTAAGTCGTCCTCTAATTTATCAATGGTCGGTTGCCAACGCTTTTCTACTGTATCTGGATGTGTGAAAGCAAGCACCCCGACACGTACTGGACTGGCTTGAGTCGATTGTGCTGCGTAGGCATCACTAATAGAGCAGAAAATAAGAGTACTTAAGCTTACTAGGCCAGCTAGTTTTACCAACATCATTTAGCCCAACAGATAGGTGATTCAACAAGAGTTAAAACGCTATTATGACGCTTTTGTCGCTAAATGTTGGGAATACGCGGTCGTTAAGTGAAGCTAATCACGCTTTAGTTGCGATTGCGGAAAACCGCTATATAAAAAATAACCCGTAACTTTATAATTAGTTTACGGGTTAATATTATAATTCCATTGCTTGATTGAAGTTTATTTAATGTATCAATTAATTTTAAATCAACTTTAAATTATTGCTCAGTCATTTTTTAATCTATAGTCGTCAAATTTTTTAGATTCTACTTTATCGCCGGCTTCATTTAAGAACCAAACGGCTTCAATCTCATTGTGACTATTAGTATATTTAATCGCCTCATCTATAGACATTAAAAATAACGCGGTTGAAATAATATCAGCAAAGAGTTGGTTGCTATTCATCACGATTGTTGTCGATATCCCTGATTCTTTTGGGTATAACGTCTTAGGATTAATGATATGGTGATATTCTTTACCATTAACCCTGTAGTACCTTAAATAATTACCGCTGGATACAACAGTGATATCATTACCGCTTATTATCTCATGGTATTGCTCTTCAAAGAGTTGGCATTGAGGCAAAGTATTATTATATTTTTTACATACTGGGTTTTCTACAGCTGTCGCAAACAGTCGCCCTTGAGGATGAATGCCGTAATGCCTAATATTGCCTCCTGCATTTATCATGAAGTTTTTTAGGCCATCGTTTTTCAATTGTCTGTAGAGCATTTCAGCCATCCACCCTTTAGCGATACCGCCAAGATCGATACTCATACCCGCTTGCATCTCTATGGTGTTTTGTTCTGAGTCTAACGTTATATTGTCTATATTGGTTAATGGCTTAGCTAAATCAAGTGCTTTTTGAGTAGGAATGTTGCACTTATCCTGTTGTTTACATTCGCCTTTACACTGGGCTCTATGACCTCGCCAAAGATCGATAACAGGCGATAATGCAATATTGAAATAGCCATTGGTTTTAGCATGCCAGTCAATACTTGCTTGGATAAGCTCAGTGAGTTTAGGGTCAATAGTGTGCTTTTTCTCTGGCTCATTATTGATGCTTTTAATATTGGTGACGTGTGGGTAAGTACTGTAGTTCGATGCAAGATAATGGTATTTCTGGATTACATTTAACGCGTTACACAATGTTTTATCTAAATGTTCTGTTTCTTTGTCATATATATCGATACTTATTGATGTGCCAAAATACTTAAGTGTTGTTAGGTTCGTTTTTATCTCATCAGTTATTATAATTGCGTTACCTTCACACTGATATGGTCTACCTTTTGTGTCCACTTTAATGATGGTGAAATCTGGCGCTTCAGAAAAATTGTTTTGTGTTTGTGCATAAGCCGAATTAGATATCACGAACATGGAAAAAAGCAATCTTGATATAACTCTTTTGGAACGATTAAATTTAGAGCTGTTAGATACAGTACCGTTGGATGTAGTACCGCTCATTACGGACGAGTACATCATAGGTAATCTGCATGATTTACGCGAAGCTGGTATTTTATTCACATTACTCTCAGGCTTAGATGGCAATATTTAAATAAATATCATGGACAGTGAATTGAGTGAAAAACAACTTCTCGTTATGTTAACTCTGTCATATAAATAGAACTAAGCAAGCCTTATTGCGGAAAAGCGCAATTGTGGATAAATTTAAAACTTATATTCTGAACTCAATGTAATAAACATTGAAGGCCGACAGAATGAAAACCTTAACATTATTCAATAAAACACTTGTAAGCAGCGCAATATTATTCGCCACCATGACACTTGCAGGCTGTTCAACAACCATGAGCCAAGGTAAGTATGCTGATGGTACTCATGATGTATCAGCTAAAGGCAAAAAAAGTGTAATCACGCTAACCGTCGAAGTTAAAAATGGTCATATCGTTGATATCAAAACAAAGTCTCATAAAGAAACTGAATCACTTTACTTAAATGCTGAGCGCTTATTGGCTAAAGTTGTGGCGAATAATGGCCATGAAGGTATTGATGCTGTTTCTGGTGCGACCTATTCATCGAATGGCATTTTAGAAGCGATTAACACTTTGCCTAGAGCCGATGGTAGTCAACCTGAATATGTGTCAGTAGGTGCAAAAGATGAATCAGCTGATGAAGATTTCAAACTGAAATGGTCTATTCAGCCTCAACTTGGTTTATTAAAGGGTGACTATTATTACCAAGAGGCCCGCTTCCGCCAAGGTCACATGGGTAGTGTAGCCATAGTTACCGAGCTTAAAAACTCAGATAACGTGATATTTGCAGAGTTTAATGAAAGTGGGCGTCCTAACTACTACACCCGTTTATACCAAGATGTCCCTAAGCGTATGTCTGAATATAACTTTTCTATGGGTAAGAAAAAGGGCACGGCTTGGGTTCAATCAGCTCTAACCATGGAAAAATTAATGGTAGAGCAAGACAAGCTAACTTTTGAGCTTAATCCTGATTTTGATCCATCGTTAGGCAATAAGCTTAAAGAACCGAATCGTTTAAAATACACCGGCATCGATGTTGTCGCTGGAGCCTCAAACAGTATTCAACAGTCTATGGTACCGCTAACTGCCAAAATTCATGCTCAGATCAATGAGGATGGTACTCATCAACGTTTTTATCAATACGCTGAAAAGCTCGTTGATAGCAAAGGTAAATGGACTGGCGTAACAGCCATGTTGCGTATTGTTGTCGACACCAATACTCAGCAAATTACCAAAGCTCATTACGACGAAATCTTTGCTGATGAGAAAGCTTCGATCACAGATGCGTCGCAAAAGAAGTTCTACCGTCAGTCAAAGTATGAATCTATTAATTACGTTGAACCGGCTCGAATTGGCTTTAACGTGATGATTGATGCGCTTAATACTCATTTGCAGCAAGGCGGCTCATTATTCTTAATTAATGATCTACCTGCTACCGGCGATACCGGTAGCTATGCTGCGACGGGTTTCACTAAGCGTTCTAACTCTTGGGATACTTACTTGAAGCAAGCTGAGATCTTATATACGCAAATGCGCCAAGACGGCGTGATTGTTAAACACAAACAAAACTAATCCAGCTCTGGACGTCGACTCCTAATTGCCACAGAGCCAAGGAGTCTTCTTGCCTTTCAACGTATTAATACATTAAAAGAGAAGATGATGAAAACAATTAAACTGACTTTACTTGCCGCAGCAGTATTAGCTTCACCAACTGTAATGGCTGATGCTTATAAATTTTATGGCCGCATTGATTACTCAATTACACACTCTGACAGCGGTAGTGCAACTCACAGTGGAAAAAGCGGTACCATTTTAGAAAATAACTGGAGCCGTCTTGGTGTTAAAGGTAACGCACCGTTAAATGATGATTTTAGTGTATTTTATCAAATTGAAGTGGGTGTAAATGGTGCAACTGAAGGTAAACAAAACAATCCCTTCTCGGCGCGTCCAACGTATTTAGGAATAAAGCACTCTACAGCTGGTCAACTTGCCGCAGGTCGTATTGATCCAGTTTTTAAAATGGCAAAAGGTACTGCCGATGCTATGGACATGTACTCGCTAAAGCATGACCGTTTATTTGCGGGTGATAAACGTTGGGGTGACTCACTAGAATATAAAACCGTTAAATGGAATAAAGTACAATTTGGTGCAAGTTATATTTTAGAAGATAACTACTACGGCGAAGATGATGTTCGTCGTGATAATGGTAATTATCAAGTTGCACTAACATATGGTGACAAGCTATTTAAAACAGGCGACCTATATCTAGCTGCAGCCTATACTGACGGTGTTGAAGATATAAAAGGTTTCCGCGCAGTTGCTCAGTATAAGTATGATAATTTAATGTTAGGTTCTATCTATCAGAGCTCTGAAATTGTTAATCCAAATTTAGATAACTGGCAGCAACGTGATGGTGATGGCTTTATTGTCAGTGCTAAATATCAAATTGATAAGTTGACGCTAAAAGCGCAATACGGACAGGATGATTCAGGTACAGGTAAAATTGCTGGGCGTGTATATGACAAGTTAGGCGCTGCAGCGACGGACGTACCAGAGGTGTCTCAATGGGCAATTGGTGCAGAATATCGCTTATCTAAGTCAACGAGAGTACACACTGAATTAGGCCAATTTGATGTAAAGCAGTACTCAGATTTTGATGATACTATCGCAAGTATTGGTTTTAGAATAGACTTTTAAGCGCTAAATTAATTCATAGTTTGCTCCTCGAGGGTGTACAAGGATGTGCACTTTCTTGGTTTACTCGACTAAGTTTCATGTACTATTTCTTCATAAAAGACTAGTCTATTTCATTTTAAAACTGACTGTTCTCTGCACCTATATTACTCTGTACTCATCATTTTCATGATCACTTCACAATCAGTCTCACAGTTACTCTCTCTGCCATGCTCATTATTGTTAAAATAAAAATTAATGATACTGCCACCAGTTTTATTCATATATCTGACTTTTTATGTTGTTAAGTTAAAAATATCTCGGGTTTGCACTTTAACTTTTGAGTAATAATTCAAACTCATGCATAACCATGCTACAGCCTCAACTAAAGCATCACTCGTTGATAAAGATAAACTCATGTATCATCCATCACATATTTTAGCACCTGGGATCACCAATGCTGCCAATCGTAGATGACTTTATCGCTCCGCCATGTTTTGAAGATATTACAATACTTTATCGGGACGATGATTTACTACTTATCAACAAACCCTCGGGCCTTTTATCTTTGTCGGGTAAGCATCCCGCTAATTTAGATTCGGTGCACCATAGATTAGTGAAAGATTTCCCTGGATGCTCTCTAGTGCATAGATTAGATTTGGGTACGTCTGGAATTATGTTGATCGCACTCAATAGGGGGATAAACGCGCTACTGTGTAAACAGTTTAGTGAGCGTAGCGTGTTAAAAAGATATAACGCACTTTTATTGGGAGCACTTACTGATGATAACGGCTTGATATCGGCCCCAATTGCTAAAGACAAACCTAATTTTCCTATGATGAAAATCTGCGCCGAAAGCGGTAAACCATCTTGTTCCCGTTATAGGGTATTATCTAGAGAAAGATTTTCTGTCATTCCAACAGTACAAAAGCAAATGCTAATTGAGAATGTTGATGATAAATCTATAGATGTCACTCGAGTCGAATTAACGCCCGAAACAGGTCGTACTCATCAATTACGGATCCATAGTCAATACTTAGGTCATCCTATTATCGGTTGTGATCTTTATGGCACTTCATTTTCACATAAAGTGGCTTCAAGATTAATGTTGCATGCAACCCGACTTGAGTTTGATCATCCTATTACAGGCAAAAGAATACTAGGATATAGCCCATGCCCATTCTAGTTTCGAAGGTTATTGTGATTCAATTAATAATAGTTTGTAATGATAGCTTTTAATCTTCATCCTTTTAATTGGCATTTGTGATTGATGTAATCCGTGAGGCGAGTAGTTAGTACTAATACTAAATTATTTGATTAGGTTATTTAAAGTTAGCACCATCTTCATATGTCTACTTGTAACAGCTAACAGATATTTAGCTGATGTTCTAGATAAAAAACCAGCTAGTTTTATATTTTCCGTGCGGATAAATATTTATCATTCGCGTGCTTAAAATATAACAATTGTGGAATTTAATTAATGTGATACACAATCAATATCAATATGTATAACTCGGTATTAATAATTGAGATTTACACTTTTTAAAGTGCAATATGTTTGTAGTGAAATATATTTAAAGCATGATACGTTCTTGAAATACACAGGCAACTCAGCTTCACAATAAACTTATTTTATAACTAGGAGGTATATGCAAATTATTAAGGTAAGCGCATTATTTTTAATCGTAGCAATAACGTACATCATCTATATTTGAAAATGCTATTAACATTAATTCGGTCTTAATCTTGCTCTGTTTTCAATATGAAATAGCGTGTTAAAGTAATATAGAATGAACTACTGTATTTTAAATAAATTTAAAAAGTTATTTTTAAAACGATAAAAATCAATAATACTATTGCGCTTTACATCAGAGCTTTATTTGGCAGTGAGAAGCCTGTCCAGGATTTACTGTTAACAAAATCAATCGCAAATGGAGGCTTCAATCAGCTAAGTAGCATCGATTGCTGTCGAAACCAAGCACCACATATTAAACAACTAATCCTTTGGCTTTAGATAATGGCGAAGTGAACGCGGATCTGTATGACCCGTCCTACCCATAATATAGAGATGATCTTTATTGTTTTCATGTAGCTGGGTAACACAACCACTTCTTAAACTATGAGCACCATAAAAACGAGAGTTTAGTCCGGCTCTGTCGCAATATTTTTTTATCATCTGATAAATATCATCTCCCTTTAAGAAACCTTTTCCCATTCTTGGCTTGTTAACAATATAATCTCGTACACTGTTTCCATCTCGACTGAGGGATCTAAAAAGGTGGCCTTGTTTTATTTTAGTTGCCGTAAGCCATAGCTGTACAGCCTCATAAGCAGAAAACATTTCTTGTTTAGGAAGATCTTTCCACTCTCTTTGGCCCTGTTGATTACTTTTAGAGTAGGGCACTCGCACCTTGAGTTTTTCTCTCAAAAAACTAATATGTTCTACTTTAATTTCAGCCAACTCTGAACGTCTAAACCCACCTTGTAATCCAAGTTGTAAAATAGCTTTGTCTCGTAATCGCGTTAACTCTTGCGGCTGTTCATCGATCACAGACAATAGCATCTCTAGTTCATCATAAGTTATGGGTTGCTGATCGTAATCTGACATATGCCGATATTGATTGCGCATTAATCCACGCATAACTCTTATCACCAATGGATGTTCTGTTGGCGAATGAAAACTGGCTTGAATATGAAAAAAACGGATCGCGGCTAATCGAGTATTGATAGTTTGCTTTGAAAGCTGGTGGCCACTTTTTTCTTGGTACAACTCTTTTTGATGACCGATAAACGAAATGACACTTCGTGGATCCGCGGGCAGGGCATTTAATCCGTGTTGTTCACAGTAACGTTGAAAGATCGAGAAACTTGAAGAGTAAACTCTGCGAGTATTGTGAGATATTTCATACTGAGTTTCATCTGCGGCACTTTTATAATCATCTAAGATTGAAACCGGCAATTGTTGCTCTCGAAAAAACTTTTCATCTGAACCTTGGGTGTACTGCGATTTGTTTAGGGTATTGATTTGAGGGTGAATATTGTCATAGCCAGAGGTAACGACATTAGCGTCGGGATCGCTTTTAGCATGAGGATCTACTGCTGCAATATTGACTGTTAATTCGACATCTGTTTTTTCTGCTTTATTGTCAATATCATTTATGTTTTTATCAACACTCATCTTTCAAATACACCTAAAACCAACATCTGCTTGTGGAGAATAGCCTAGTAAATCACTGATATTCTACATAAATCCTGTATTTTCTACCAGTGATAATCGTCATTATCACTGGTAGAGATTGAAAAAGATAGAATTGCGGTTTTTATGAACAAAGGTAGCCATTCTTTGCTCACTTTAACAGCAATAGTGAAATCAAAACTTAGTGGTTAAAATTAACCTTCTCAGGTGCATTGCACTTGAGAAAATCATTTTAATAAAGAATGGTGTAACCATTTTAATGCTTGAAATTGGTTCTAAATTGACTTAGCTTTGAGTTGGCTTTGAGTTAGAACTAGTTTAAATAAATTGAGACAAGGCATAGGTAAATAACGTGGCAATAATATCTAATAGGTAAGTCTGACATCATTATAATTTGAGTAAAATTTTACACAGTAAAACTATCCTGCAGAAGGACGGCCATTAAGACCAAGCTAACTAGAAACAAGATAGCAAGAAACAGAGTATTTATGAATAAGCTAGATTAGCATGTAGGTTCTAATATGTGAGTGATAACACTTGGTAACAACGGGTTTAGTATGGTGACACCATTTTATCTGTCTTACCTATATGTATAGAGGGCAATATAAAAACACTAGATTTAATAGATAGTTATATAGAGAAAAGAGTAATACTTTTATATAATGTGGTTACACCATACTTTATCTGTTGGTTATTTCCTTATGCATTATTCTGATACTTATACAGGGCTCGAGAATTTATTATGGTCACACAAAAAATGTTATCTGAGGTTGAACAAAAGTCTAAGCTTGTGACTGAGTCTAAATCTGGTACAGATACAAAAAATCCAGTTAAGCCAGCACAAGTTTGGCAGTACCATAACGCAAAGCCGACAGCAGGGCGGATGTTAAAACTGCTGCAACTCGATGAACTGATATTTGCGTTACCTTTGATCTATCGTCTCATTCCATTAACTGAAGTTACAAAGAGAAAAGACTGGTTCGTTGAATTTAATTCTAATGGCGATAGTCATCAGCTGTATATTATGTTGACAGAAAGTTTATCAGAGCTAAATCATAAGCGTAAACAGAATCGTGGTTTAGATATAGCTTTGGAAAAATCGAATATTTTGCTCAACCAGTACTTCAGTGATTATGGTTGGAGAATGGTTCGTAAAGAATTATCGCAAATAAAAAAACGTAAAAAAAAATCACATATGGAGATTGGTAATGATTTAGTCACTCGCTTAAAAGAGTTCATGTCTATCAATCAAGTCGATACTTTTGATCAAGCAATTGATTTTCTGTTAAGTGAATATCAAGATAGAAACTAAAGAGTGAGGAACACTTGGCTAATATATAAGAAATTTTATCCAAGTATATTCTTGCCTTTCACTCGGTTTGCTCTCGGTTTAGTTCTGTTAAACGTTAAGATACGCAGGATCATTACAATAATTTAAAGCCGTTTGCGTTATCTTTTCACTGAATCGATTTCGTTTTGTGTGTTCTGGTGCCCAGCCAACGAGGAAGCGTTCAAAGTCAGCCCAGGCAAAAAAGACTAATTTTTGCCACTCTTTGATGACGAGTAAGGCATCAATATTGGGTTGGTATAATTCTATGGCCCTTGCAAGCTCTGAAAAATAATCATGCAGTAATACTGAGAAATTACTCTCGCAGTCTATTTCAGTCAAACAACTACCAAGCAAGTAAATGACATCTTTAACACCCACTCCAGTGCCTACATATTGAAAATCGACAGCGGCCACATCCGTGAATTTTTTGTTAAAACAGAAGTTTGCAACTTTGGCATCACCATGTACTAGTGTCTGATATTTGCATTGTTTCAGTATGTTATCTATCTTGGCTGCATTTGATTTTAACATTGTATCAGGCATTGCAAGCCATTCTTCATGGCGAGTTTCAAGATGCCAATATGTTCCAATTGGCCAAAGCCCTTCATGTGCAGTCTCAGTTGAAATTTTTAAAAACTTTGCATGAAAATGCGCTAACCAACGAAGACATAACTTAGTTTGATCTATCGTCAGACCTGACGCTCTCGTTGAAAACCCGTTTGAATCTAGATCAGTCATAACAATCAGCTGGGTCAATCCATCTCTATGTTTGAAGCTTGTCATCCCTAATAGCATAGGTACTTGACAATTATGATCGCACTGGTCGGCAAAGTCTTTATAAAAGTTCATTTCAACTTTATAAGAGTTGAGTTTTCTCTGATGTGAAAAAGAGCCAGCCCATCCTCTTGGGTGCTTTACCTGCTTTGGCGGACAGATATGTTTTACGATAAAGGTATTTGCACTCTTGAGCTTGCTCTGTGTTGATGAAGTGAATCGGTATCTTGCTATCTCACCATATCCAGCCCAGAGCGACTGTATTGTTTCTACTTTGTAGAAAGATTGTGTGCCCAATATGTAAGACAAGCCCTCCTCAACAGATTTTACATTTTGTTTCATTAATGAGCCTTAGTGAAGATCTGTTCAAGTGATGGACAGGAAAAAGGCTGTACTATAATCGATATACATAAGAATTCAAAACAGAGTATGTCCATTGATTCTGTTGATGATTAAAGTAAAATTATTTGATAAATAGGAATTATTAATGAAAAGTTATTTATTAGCAATTGGTTGTATGTTGTTACCGTTTAGTGCCATAGCCAATATTATTGTGGATAAAACAGGAGTTGATGAGAAGGACTATGTATATGATTTGCATCAATGTACAGAGTTATCAACTCAAGTTAAACACAAAAGTACAGATTCGAGCGCTGTTGGCACTGCAGCTAAAGGTGCTGCAATTGGCTCTGCCGGTAAGGCTATCGCAGGTGGTTCAGGTTCCGATGGGGCAAAACAGGGCGCAGCAATAGGGCTCGGTATTGGGGTGATTTCTAAGGGTAGAGAGAAGCGCCAAAACAGAGATTCATTTGAAGCCGAGCAGCAAACAGTGATCAAAAACTGTATGACAAATCGTGGCTATGCGGTCTTAAATTAACAGGATAAATGGGATTACATTTAAACTTGCAAGAGAGGGTCCATACTTGCCAGTTGTTACTCATATGTGACTCTGTGGTTGCAGAAGCTCATCTGCAGTAGCTAAACTTTCATCACTTAAATTGGTGTGAGTTTTACACTTTCTTTACCTTTGCAATCTGATTAGGTGTTCTGCTTTATCTTTAACATAGACTAAGTCTATCAGGGCAAGCATGGCGCTGTAGCGGTATCCAATAGTCGAGCAGACGCTCTAACACTTGATTTGCTGAATAATATCGTTTGATAACACATTTATATAATAGACAAGCTTTTGAAATGCATAGATGTTAATGAGTAACTAATACTTCATATTTTGTATTTTTTCCCTCATTATTTCGCAACTTTGCTTGACTCTGAACTAGACTGAGCTTTGATGATAGAACTCGATCTTTTTAAGGTAAATTAAATGACTAAACATGTACTCATAACTGGTGGGAATCGCGGAATAGGCCGGGCGTTCGTTGAGCACTATTTAAAGGCGGGCTGGCAAGTTACAGCTAGTTGCCGAAACCCCAAAAAAGCAGTAGAGCTGTCGGTGCTAAAGTCGAACTTCGATCAGCTAAAGGTGATAGCGCTAGATGTTACTGTGGCAGATTCCATTTCGGCATTAACCACTGAATTAGATGGCGTTCCGATAGATCTACTCATCAATAACGCCGGGTATTATGGTCCTAAGGGAGTCAGCTTTGGACAAACGGATGCAAATGAGTGGCGAAGAGTACTCGAGATCAACACCATTGCCCCTTTACTAATAACAGAAGCCTTATATACAAATCTCAAACTTGGGTCTAACAGCATTGCTGCATTTATCTCTTCCAAAGTTGGAAGTATGCAGGATAACAGAAGTGGAGGGGGCTATTACTATCGCTCGTCAAAAGCGGCACTAAACTCTGTCGTTAAAAGCCTTTCAATCGATCTTAAAGCTGATGATATTAAATGTGTCGCCTTACACCCTGGCTGGGTGCTAACTGCAATGGGGGGGCCTAATGCATTAATAGATACAGATGCATCAGTAAAAGGAATGATGCAAGTATTAGACTCTTTAACACAAGAACAAAGTGGTGAATTTTATGATTATCAGGCTAAGGTGATCCCTTGGTAACAGTATTTAGAACAGAATACGTTACACGGTTGCACCTGGATAAAAACGATTGCTGTTGAGAACTACTGACTGACAAATTGTAAAAATAACACATTTATTATGTGTATAAATTATAATTTACCTAATGAAACTACTCAAAAAAACATATTTTTGATACTCTACATCTTTAATCGAGTTAACGTGATGTCAGCCGTTCATACGTCTATAAAACGACGATGAACATCTCAGTTTTCAGGATTTTAGAAAAAAATCTATCGGTATGCAGAAAATAACTAAAATTTAGTTTGCATCTGCTGAAAAAAGGAGTACTTTCGCGCTCCTTAATTTAACTTAACTGGAAGAATTGTAATGAGCGACAATAAGTTTATTATCGGAAGTGAAGAGTGGTGTGCATTCCCAGCTCTTGGTGTTCCTGCAATTAAGGCTAGAGTAGACTCTGGCGCCAGAACGTCATCAATCCATGCTGTCAATATCCGACCTTTTAAAAGAGAAGGCGAGCCATGGGTTTCTTTTGAGCTTCACCCGATACAAAATAGTCGCAAGATCATTCTTCGATGTGAAAGTAAAGTTATCGATCGTCGTAATATCAAGAGTTCAAATGGCGAATCAGAAAAGCGTTACGTTATTGCCTCTGTTATTCAGCTAGGTGGTCACGCGTGGGAAGTAGAACTTACATTAACGAACCGCGATAGCATGGGTTACCGCATGCTGTTAGGCCGTGAAGCGATGAGCAACAAGACCTTAGTTGACCCTTCTGCTTCATTTTGCTTAGGTGAGCAAAATGATGATGAAGTTGAAAAACTATATGGTGTTAAATCGGCTAAGAAAAGCGGTTTAAAGATCGGCTTACTAGCGAGCAACCCTGACTTATACAGTAACCGCCGTATAATCGAAGCTGGTGAACAGCGCGGTCATGAGATGGTATTCTTAAACATCAAGCAATGTTATTTAAAGCTTGATGCTTCTGAGCCTGAAGTACATTACCGTGGTGGCCGTATATTAAACGACCTCGATGCGGTTATTCCGCGGATCAGACCAAGTATGACTTTTTACGGTTGTGCGTTAACACGCCACTTTGAAAGTCTGAATATCATGGCGCTTAATACTTCTGATGCGATAACACGCTCAAGAGACAAACTATTCTCTTTGCAGTTATTGCAAAAGAATAACTTAGATATTCCTACCAGTGGATTTGCAAATTCACCTGTTGATACTAAAGATCTAATCGATATGGTTGGTGGTGCACCACTTATCGTTAAGCTACTTGAAGGTACTCAAGGCAAAGGCGTTGTACTTGCAGAAACGACAAAAGCAGCTGAAAGTGTGATTAATGCTTTTAAATCGTTACATGTAAATCTATTGGTACAAGAGTTTATCAAAGAAGCTCAAGGTAAGGATTTACGTTGCTTTGTAATCGACGGTAAGGTTGTTGCTTCTATCGAGCGTACAGCGGCTCCTGGTGAGTTTAGAGCTAACATTCATCAAGGTGGTAGTGCATCTATCGTTTCGGTAAGTGCTGCTGAGCGCCAGTTAGCACTTAAAGCGGCTAAGACAATGGGACTTCGTGTTGCCGGTGTTGATATTATCCGTTCAAGCCGTGGACCACTTTTACTGGAGATCAACTCATCGCCAGGACTAGAAGGTATTGAGTCTGCTACTGGTATTGATATTGCTGGTGCAATGATTGATTCAATAGAGAAGAAGTTAGGTTGGAAGCCTGAATAATTAGCATCCAATAACGACTTAATTAAAAGCGTTATGTCTCAGACATAGCGCTTTTTTTTCATCCAATATCCGCATGCTTTTTGTGGCATTCTGCAATAAGTTTACCTTCATATAACAATCATTACTTTGGTGACCCATAGCTGGCTTTAGATGAACAGGAATAATGAAGCAATGACGATTATGCTAGGTTAAAGGCCGCCATTTTGAGTAAATTTTTTTACTCAAATAGTACTTTGTGCTACTTTTATTACTTACTTTTTTTCTATGGAGGAAATTGTGAAGTCCACAGTAGACAAAATGTTAGTTAAGCATGACAAGCTCGTTCATTCAGAAGATGTTAAAGTTTGTTCCCATACACAAAGAGCTAAAGATGACTGGGTCATTCACACTGTCATGATTGATAACTGTGATACTCCTTTTACGTTCAGGCGAACCAAAAAATATAAGAGTTTGAGCGGTGCCCGTGTAAACATGACTTATTATCCAGACAAGCAGGGGGTTGCTGGCTTCGAAATGGATATTTTTAAAGTCGTGAGAATAAAACGAAGTTAACCCTGGAACGTGTCTTTGTTGATAATATAGCCATTAAGCCAACGTACAGCGTTAGAAAGTTACTATTTACCCCAATAGCCTAATAGCAGGGCAAACTTTACAGGGGTAAATATGCATTCCACTAGACAACAAGCTCTTCAATGTCAGGCTTTTGAGCCGCGAGTGATTACTGAAGACAAAGTGACAAGTCTCACATTACTTATTCATGCATCTATAAGGCTTACTCAACGAGCCTTATTGATGCGTTATCAAAATTTAGACCAAATATCAGCGCTTACACTTCTTAGTCATAAATCTGAAGCTCTAGAGTTACACCGTGCAGTGTTAAATACTGGAATGGGTGATAGCGAGAAGCACATACTAATTAGCTATATCAATCAAAATATCGAAGTAATAGATGAAGCTATTGGATCTAGTTCAACAAAAAAACGGAAATTTATCTAAACTCTCCTCTTCCTGCTCTTATGGCACACAATGGACTTATGGGGTTTATGTCGACATCAATACGCGCCGCCCCATAAAACATGCCAAAATTCGAAATTACGCTTGTTATCATTCTTAAGTGTTAATCATGCTTACATAAATCAGGTGACGTAGAGTAATTGTTTTAAAAGTGTTATTTTTACCCCTAAAGGATTATGGCAAAGGAACTGTATCCCGTGGCGACTTTCCCCAAAGGTGACCAAGAACAGCAAAAACCTAATACAATCAGTAAATCTCCATTCCTACGATTTGCGCCTTTAACTATCCTCTCAATGCTTATGTTATTGGTATTAATTCTCTTATTAACACCAATGTACCCAAACGGCATTGGAGTCTCGTCTTATAATACGCCCAAAAGCACTATCGCACTCGTGATAGCGAACTCCAAAGCATGGAAACCCTTTTCTTACCTTGATGATAAAAATGAGCCCAGAGGTTTGCTAATTGATTTATGGAAAGAGTTTGGCGAGACGAATCAGATAGAAATTCAATTTCTTTTATCTGATTGGCAAGAATCTATCGATAATGTACGGCTAGGTAAAGCCGACATACATGCTGGCTTAGTATGGTCAAATGATAGGGCGAGGTATTTGGACTACGCTAATAACCTCGCTCAGCTAGAAGGTCAACTATTTGTAGAGCAGTCTTTACTTAGCGATAGTTTAGATTCAATTGTAGAGCACACAACGCTAGGCGTGATCGAAGGAAGCTATGAAGATAACTTCATCCGTCAAGCTTACCCAAAAGCTAAATTTATCCGTTTTAAAAATAATGAGCAAATGATTGAAGCGGCTTTACGTTCTGACATCAACGCCTTTGTAGCTGATTTTCAAGTTGCAAACTTTTATTTGTATACATCAAACAGGCAAAGTGCTTTTGCACCTGTCCAGCATCTTTATACCGCGTCAGTTAAACCCGCTGTAGCAAAAGGGAATGAGGTACTGCTTAATTTTGTTAAGAATGGATTTAACCGCGTAGAGCAGGACACTTTGAATCGTATTCAGAGGAAATGGTTGCATGTTGAAACGGTATACCCGAGTTACTTACTGCCACTACTGATAGTTTTATCGTTAAGCATGATTGCGATTTACATTATACAGCTTAAAAGAACCGTCATGCTGCGAACTAAAGAACTCTACTCGGCAAATCAGGAATTACAATTATTGGCGAAGAAAGATTCATTAACGGGTATCGATAATCGACGTGCTTTTATGAGTGAGTTTGAACGTCAAAATAATATTAGAAAAACTAGTATTACGCTATTACTGTTCGATATCGATGGATTTAAAGGGGTTAATGATACGTTTGGCCACCAGGTTGGTGATCAAACGATTATAGAAATCGTCAAAAGAGTGGAACTAACACTTTGTGGAAGCGCTGTATTTGGCCGTGTAGGAGGCGAAGAGTTTTGTGTTTTTTTGACTGGGCTTAACGAAGAGCAAGCAGAAGCTTTTGCTAATACGATACAAAGATGTATTTCAGAGGCGAAGGTAGATAGCGATGCTGGACAGTTAGTTATTACCGTTAGCCTAGGTGCCATTTATTGCAAGAACGTTGATATAGATTGCACTTACTTGATGAATCAAGCCGATCTACTTATGTATAAAGCGAAAGGTAATGGTCGTAATTGTTTCGAGTTCTCAAGTATATAACAATAAAAACCCAGCATTCGCTGGGTTTTTATTACAACATTCGAATTACTTAGCAGACATAAGTGCAACTGCATTATCTAACATGCGGTTACTGAAGCCCCATTCGTTGTCGTACCATGCCATTACTTTTACTAGACGACCGTTAACGCGAGTTTGAGTTGCGTCAAAGTTTGAAGAGTATGGATTATGGTTAAAGTCGATTGATACCAATGGCTCGTGGTTTACAGCTAACACTTCACTCAATGGAGCAACAGAAGCTGCTTTCTCAATGATGGCGTTGATCTCTTCAACACTTGTGTCACGTGCAGCCACGAAAGACAGGTCAACGAGTGACACGTTAACAGTAGGTACACGTACTGCTAGTCCATCAAACTTACCAGCAAGCTCAGGAACAACAAGACCTACAGCTGCAGCAGCACCCGTCTGTGTTGGGATCATTGACATTGCAGCAGCACGAGCACGGCGTAGGTCAGTGTGGTAAACGTCAGACAAACGTTGATCATTGGTGTATGCATGAATCGTTGTCATAAGACCTGATTCAATACCAATTTCATCATTTAACGGCTTAGCAAATGGAGCTAAACAGTTAGTAGTACAAGACGCATTTGAAATCACAGTCATATCGCTGGTGATAACATCGTTGTTTACGCCGTAAACAACAGTTGCATCCACATTTTTACCAGGAGCAGAAATAAGTACTTTCTTTGCGCCAGCGTCTAAATGTGATTGAACAGATTCTTTAGAAGTGAAGATACCAGTACATTCAAATACCACGTCGATATCTAGCTCTTTCCAAGGAAGCTTTGAAGGGTCACGCTCTTGGAAGGTAAGGATTTTATCTTCGTTAACAAAAATAGCGTCATCAGTATGCTCAACTTTAGCGTTAAAGCGTCCATGTACTGAGTCGTACTTAGTTAAATGAGCGTTGATTGAAGCGTCACCTAAATCGTTAAGTGCAACGATCTTGATAGGATAGTTCTTCTCGCTTTCATATAGAGCACGTAGAACATTGCGGCCGATACGGCCATAGCCGTTAATTGCAACTCGGATAGTCATCTCATATCCCTCAGGTAAATGTTTAAAAGTATCTGGTAGTAAAATTACCAAACTGACAGCTATCGTCAAGTTATATCGGCTATAAAAGCCACTTTGTCAGCGTAATTTAGGTAATTTTTTTACACATGTCGCGATTCCAAGCAATTATTGCATAAATGTACAAAAAACTTGAAACTTGGCAAATATATTGTCAGAACTAAATGATAGTTAAATGTCAGCTTATAATGGTAAATAAGCTTCATTCATATCTTTATCAAGTAGTTTCTTTAATTTACTCTTTTGATAACTTCCAGATTGTAGTTGATCTGCAAGTATTAACGCGTATTTATCTAATTTGCGCTGCAATCTTTTATCACCTTTCAGCAACGCCAGCATTTGCTCTTCGGAAAAATTAGCCTCAGTTAATTCAATATTTGTTTTAGAGAGCCAATAATCGATTTCTAACTGGTTTTCTTGTCGATAGAGTGTCGCTAAAGCAAGTAACCAATCAGGGTTAAAGTTTTCTTCAGTACTGCCATCGAGCACCTCAGTATAGAGCTGCTTAGACTTAGCCTGGTTTATTCTAAGATAGTAAGAAGCCAACTCTGCTTTTAATACTATATCGGTAATAGCTCCGCGTTCCTCTGCGGCAAACAATATTCTCTCGGCCTGAGGATCATTAAATCGAGACCAATGATAGTAGGCGAGGTGAGGGTCATTACTGCCCTTAGTGGTTGCTTCCAGCTCAGCTAATGATTGTGAACTTAACCCAAATGCTCTAGCACGATCATTGGTTCGCTCAGGATGCAAAATATGTTGAACTCCAGCTGCCAATTCAACACATTTATTGTAGCGTTCTAAATATAACAATTGCTCATAAACTAGCTTACCTGAGGGCTCCGGTGTACCTTTCAACTTGAATCGATTACGGATCAGGTCACCTTTTTCGAAGCGACACCAACTATCTTTGTGCAAATCGGCACAAAGTTCGGGATTTTTGTTACAAATCACCTGAGTATTTGTAGGTCCTTCACAGCCAAAAAGCCCCAAAAAAGCGCTAATTCCTAAAAATGATGTAAACATTACAAAGTTTTTGTTCAAACATGGCTCCAAGCGGACTTTTTTCTAATAAAATTACATTGTTAACGAAAATTTCTGACTAGCCTGAAAGCTAACTTTTCATTACAATGGCGCCGACCAAACGGGGAAAGAACCCTAATATAACGTTAGATTATTGGTCTTTTCTTTTTGTTACTCAAACATTTCTAATTAAAAAATTGGAAAAGTGAGATAAAGGATCTGTTAATGAGCGCTGATAAACACCTACAAAGTTGGCAAGAACGTTTCGAAATGGCAGAGGCTATGCAACCTCTACTTGGTAAATTATATCGTAACCAAGGTGTAGAAGTCGTCGTCTATGGCAAACCTCTGCTAAATGCTTCTACAATCGAAATCATTAAATCGCACCGTTTAGTGCGTCGCCATGTTGGTGAAAAACTGAGATTACGTGAAAGCTTTCCATTTATCGAGGCTTTAAGTAAGTTAGCGGTAAAACAATGTAAAGTTGATATCGGTAAACTGGCAGTCAATTACTGGCGCGAGTATCAAGATGCGAGTCAAATAGAGGCTTATATGAGCCGCGAACTTGCAGATGCAATCACCTTAGAAGACACACAAGCAGCCAAAGATGTTGTGCTATACGGATTTGGCCGTATCGGACGCTTACTCGCTCGTCTTCTTATCGAAAGAACAGGTGTAAGCAATAAGCTTAGACTACGCGCAATTGTACTTCGTGGTGGCCGCAAGGGCGATTTAGAAAAACGTGCCAGTTTATTGCGTCGTGACTCTGTACATGGTCCATTCAATGGCTCTGTAGAAGTTGACGAAGAAAACAATGCAATCATTGCCAATGGTACCTACATTCAGGTTATCTACGCAAATTCTCCAGATGAAGTCGATTACACTAAGTTTGGTATTTCAAATGCACTTGTGGTTGATAACACAGGTATTTGGAAAGATGAAGCGGGTCTAGGTCTACATCTTAAGTCACCTGGTGCAAGTAAAGTGTTACTTACCGCTCCTGCAAAAGGAGCCATTAAAAATATCGTTTATGGTGTTAACGAGTCAGACATTCTTGACGAAGATACAATTGTATCTGCAGCAAGCTGTACGACTAACGCTATTACCCCAGTACTAAAAGCTGTTAACGATAAATATGGCATCGTAAATGGTCACGTTGAGACTATTCACTCATACACCAATGACCAAAATCTTATCGATAACTACCACAGTGCAGATCGCCGTGGTCGCAGTGCACCACTAAACATGGTCATTACTGAAACGGGCGCAGCTAAAGCAGTTTCAAAAGCACTACCTGTGCTTGAAGGTAAGTTAACAGGCAACGCTATTCGTGTTCCAACACCAAATGTGTCTATGGCTATCATTAGCCTTAACCTCGACGGTGAAACGAATAAACATGAAATGAACGAGTACCTAAAAGATATGGCGCTGCAGTCTGAACTGCAAAACCAAATTGATTACACTGATTCGACTGAAATCGTATCAAGTGATTTAGTCGGTTCACGTTACGCGGGTGTTGTGGACTCACAAGCGACTATTGCTGACGGTAACCGTACTATTCTTTATGTATGGTATGACAACGAATTTGGTTACAGCTGTCAAGTTGTAGGTGTGATGCAAAAAATGCTTGGTCTTAACTACCAATCATTACCTAATGCATAAATGCTAATTAGGATTAAGCTTAGATCGCGGATCTAAGTAACTAAAACGCCTCTATTTATAGGGGCGTTTTTTGTTTTAAGTATTATTGGTTGAAACGTACTAACAGTAATAGGTATAACTACAGGCTGCTCTGGGGTTTTAAAAACTCAGGTCTTAAAATACATTATCCTTAAAATACATTATCCTTAAAATAATAAAGTCATCACGGTTCTTAGAATAAAGTCATCACGATACTTATCGCCAATCAGTTAGAACGCGCGTTCGCCACCGAGAGTTTTACATTCCTGACCTAATGCCATTAAGTTAAAGACAAGCCAATTAATTTACTCCGGTATTAAAGGCTCCGGTATTGACGCTAGTAAAGAAGCTAAAACCATGGCAATGCAAATAAATGTAATCGAGGGCAGGTGAGTCGCTTTACCATTTTGACTATCTAATAAGCAAAAAGCTGCAATATTGTTTACATTGATTGATTTAACATCAAACAGTCATAAAAAAGGTTTTTCTCGATTGACTCTGACAACCAAATCGGTAGAATGCCATTCCGTAGTCAAGGGGAAGCAAACCAAGCAAGAACTTGAATACAGTTTAAATTGAAAAGCGACATTAGCTCAGTTGGTAGAGCGATACCTTGCCAAGGTATAGGTCATCGGTTCGAACCCGATATGTCGCTCCAATTTAAAGTTATGGCGCGATGGCAGAATGGCTATGCTGCGGATTGCAAATCCGTCGATCTCGGTTCGACTCCGGGTCGCGCCTCCATAACTTTATAGAGTTATAAAGAACAAGAGTTTGCCCGTGTGGTGGAATCGGTAGACACAAGGGATTTAAAATCCCTCGCTGAATAAGCGTGCCAGTTCAAGTCTGGCCACGGGTACCAAATAATTCTCTACGGAGAGTTGCAGATAAGCCTCGACAATGTCGGGGCTTTTTTGTATTTCAAATTAAGCCCATTGAATGATGGTATACGATAAAATCTTGGCGTCCTCGCAGAATAAGCCTGCGATTCCTTTTGATAAAGCAGATCTGGCCGCGGGCACCATCTTTATATGAAGAGTAATCAAACCAGGCATTGAGCTGTTTTTTGCGCCTAGACTTTCAGTGAGTTCATACCCATCTACATAAAGCAGGGCGAACAGCAATCATTTAGCGCTTTGAGGTGCTCAATCACGCCTCCCTCTACTCGTAAAGCCCCTATTAATGGCATTTGCATCCTCAACAGCGATGCAGTTTATTTTTTAGAGAAATAAACAAATAAGCTAATACTTTCTGTTACGCGCTTTCCGCTACGACTTCTTTGCACGGTAAAGCGGTACTTTAAGCTTTGATTCACTATAACGAATATTATTTACGCGTTCATTGTTTATATAATATCTGTTTAGTATGCGATTTAACCACTTGAATAAAATCAATTAATTACTTGTTGACTCATTTTTTAATTCTAGTAAAGTATGCCTCGTTCCCCGGTAAGAGGGAAACAAAATGGCGCGATGGCAGAATGGCTATGCTGCGGATTGCAAATCCGTCGATCTCGGTTCGACTCCGGGTCGCGCCTCCAT
>NZ_JBRIMB010000055.1:0-31394 GCF_052977265.1 Shewanella sp. 0m-8
TTAGCTCAGTTGGTAGAGCGATACCTTGCCAAGGTATAGGTCATCGGTTCGAACCCGATATGTCGCTCCAATTTAAAAAGATTATGCGACATTAGATCAGTTGACTCTTTATTAGAGCAAAAGGGCGATATCTTACCAAGGTATAAGTCATCGGTTGTTTGTTTCGAACCCGATATGTCGCTCCAATTTAAAAAGATTATGCGACATTAGCTCAGTTGACTCTTTATTAGAGCAAAAGGGCGATACCTTACCAAGGTATAAGTCATCGGTTTTTTGTTTCGAACCCGATATGTCGCTCCAATTTAAACTTATGGGAACACCAAGTCCGGTAAGTAAAAAAAGATTTACGCGACATTAGCTCAGTTGGTAGAGCGATACCTTGCCAAGGTATAGGTCATCGGTTCGAACCCGATATGTCGCTCCAATTTAAAAAGATTATGCGACATTAGCTCAGTTGACTCTTTATTAGAGCAAAAGGGCGATACCTTACCAAGGTATAAGTCATCGGTTGTTTGTTTCGAACCCGATATGTCGCTCCAATCAAAGTAAAGATTTACGCGACATTAGCTCAGTTGGTAGAGCGATACCTTGCCAAGGTATAGGTCATCGGTTCGAACCCGATATGTCGCTCCAATTTAAAAAAATTTACGCGACATTAGCTTAGTTGACTCTTTATTAGAGCAAAAGGGTGATACCTTACCAAGGTATAAGTCATCGGTTGTTTGTTTCGAACCCGATATGTCGCTCCAATCTTTCTCCATGTAATATCCTGTTTAGACTTCAAAATTAAATAAAACAAAGTTTTATATGTTCATGCAGCATTTGCTCAGTTGTGCTCGTAGAAAATATTGATACCTCTTTTTTGCCAAGGTATAGGTCTGCTTGTTATAGAAAGCCGCTTCGAACCCACTCTTGTTTAAGTCAGAAGCTCGCTCCAATCTTCCTATCTCACGAAAACTCCTTTTTAACTATATCCAAAACAAACTTAGCTTCGTTGTGCTCGTAAAAAATGTTGATCCCCTTTTTTGCTAAGGGATAGACCTGTTCGTGGAAGGAGTCGAGTTCGAACCCATTGCTGTTTAAATTACTTAGGCTTAGATCACTCGAGTTTAAATCCGCAGCTGCTCCAGCCTTCCTCTAACAAGATGCCTAAGCAAAACCCAAATCTAAATCCAAACAAAAAAAACAACCCAAAACCCAATAGAAACAAAGCTTAAAATGTTTTGCGATATAGGGTCGATGATGTTCGAACAAAGAACTCGTAGCGTGGTGTACGAGATATGCTCTGGGCTGAAAATCAAAGTATAACCTTTAGTTGCAGATATTTTTTGGGGAGGGGGGAGTTTTTGGCGTGATCGAGCGCCAGTTTCTTTAATAATGTCTAAACTAAGCGATATTGGTATTTCCAAACTTTGACGGTGTTCAAATATTTAGTCGACTTTTCCTACCATAATTAATTAAGACTAAAATTTAGTCTTGTCACATCAAGTGGCTGACTAAGGAGAACGATAAATGCGTATTCAACAACTCAGCGAACTTTTAGATTATGTCGCAACATGCCGCATAGAAATGGCACAGCTTTATAACCGTTTACATGCTCAAGCAGACTCTTCGCGAGTTAAGTTGATGCTGGAGTATTTTCAACAGCATGAGCGCCAAACAGCCGATAACTTAGAAAACTATATCGATGACGCTCCTAAAAAAGTGCTTGATACTTGGTATAAAGATGTGGTTTTTGAAGATTTTATCGCTAACTGCCAAAAGTTAACCTTGCCCGCGAATATGACAGAAGATGATGTATTAGAGTTGCATCTTGATCTCGACAATCGTTTGATTGCGTTGTTGGAGAAAACTGCTAACTCTTCTGCTAATACAGAAACTAAAGGCGCATTAGAAGATTTAGTTAGAGTCGAAAAAATTCAGCAACAGCGCTTAGTTCATAGCAGTATTAGAATGGATGATATCTAGTGACTTGCAATCGCTTGGCAATTAGGCACCGAGAGGTGCCTTTTTTGATCGCTATTGTTTAAAACTTGCTTAACTATAATTGCGGTAGATCAACATTAGTTTATCTATTTGCAGTTTTTGATTCATTTGCACTTAAGCCAAGGCCTTTAAGCTACTAAATTAAACACCGACCCTCGATTAGGAGCTTAAATATGAGCGAGCGAAACTTACTGACAACGCCTTTATTTCTAGCTGAGCAAGTTAGAACTGCTGAAATTGATGCCGTTAATCTTGGTAACGTTAGCTTATATCAATTGGTTGAAAGAGCCGGAGCGGCGGCATTTCAGTTAATAAGTGAAAAGCAAGCCAATGCCGATGAGATCCTTGTTCTTGCTGGTCATGGGAATAACGGCGCTGATGCGTATGTCACGGCTGCTTTGTTATTGGAGGCGGGTTTTGACGTTACCTTACAAGCAAGTACAGCGAGTCGTCCGAGTGAAGAGCTAACAGAGGCTATTCAATGCTTCATCAAGTCTGGTGGAGAGATCTGTGAGTTTAGTGAGACAGAGATTGAACAGGCAATGGTTATTGTGGATGGCCTATTAGGGACTGGGGTTTTAGGTGAACTAAGTGCTGAGCTGACGAGCATTATTAATGCGGTAAACCGAAGTCATGCTTGGGTGCTAAGCTTGGATGTTCCATCTGGGCTCAATCCTGATACTGGCCACGTTACGAGCTGTGCAATAGAGGCTGATGTGACTTTGACTTTTGCAGGTATTAAGCAAGGCTTGCTTACTGGTCGAGCCCGTCATTACTGTGGAGAGTTACTTCTTGCAGAGTTAGGGCTCGATAAGTTTTTAACGCTAGCAAGTGCAGAGCAGATAAGTCGTCAAACATTAGTCAATGCTTTTGTACCGCGTAGAAGAGACGCTCACAAAGGTAATAACGGTAAAGTGTCTATCATAGGTGGCGATCATGGTATGGCTGGAGCTGTTCGCCTAGCCGCTGAAGGATGCTTAAGAAGCGGTGCGGGCTTAGTGACTGTTATTTCTAGACCTGATCACCAACTGATAGTGAGTGCTAATCGGCCTGAATTGATGTTTTGGGCTTGTGAACTGGTCGATATGGAGGTTTACCTAAAGTTAGGTTGGGCTTCAGTATTGGTTATAGGTCCAGGACTTGGTACCAGTGATTGGGGTTATAACTTGCTTAAGGCCGTAGATCTGACAGATAAACCATGTGTTATCGATGCGGACGGTTTAAATCTGCTAAAAACTATGCCTATGACGCGCAAGAATTGGGTGTTGACACCTCACCCTGGAGAAGCGGCGAGGTTGCTTGGTCTTAGCATTGTTGAAGTTGAGCAGGATAGATTTAAGGCCGTAAGGCTACTCCAGCAGAAATATGGCGGTGTCATCGTCCTAAAGGGCCCTGGAACCATTATCTGCAATGGTGATAGGTGTGTTGTAGCACCTGTGGGAAATCCTGGTTTAGCCAGTGGTGGTTGCGGCGATGTACTTGCCGGTGTGATAGGTGGGCTGATGGCCCAAGGTTACAGCAGTATGGAAGCGGCCTGTTTGGGCGTTGTGATCCACGGTGATGCGGCTGATTTAGCGGCTAAATCAGGTGAGCGTGGCATGTTAGCCAGTGATTTGATGCCATATATTCGTCAGTTAGTTAATGAAATCTAGTTTAGAAAGCTAGGTGATTAGGTTAAAGTACTGCATTCTACGCTCTGTTTTAGTTAGGACGCTTTTCGATTCATAATGAATACGCAATCAATGATATTAAATTTAAATGATGAACAAGAAACCGTTAGTTTAGGCGGAAAGCTTGCGAGCCTTATCAAGCCTCCCTTAACTGTTTATTTAAGCGGTGATCTAGGTGCGGGTAAGACGACCTTTAGCCGTGGACTTATTCAAAGTTTGGGGCATCAAGGGGCTGTAAAAAGTCCAACCTATACTTTGGTTGAGCCCTATGAGCTAGATAAGTTAGATGTGTATCACTTCGATCTCTATCGTTTATATGATCCAGAAGAATTAGAATTTATGGGGATCCGTGATTACTTTACTCAGCGCAGCTTGTGTATTGTAGAGTGGCCTGACCGTGGTCATGGTTTATTACCGGGTGCTGATATACATATCCATATTAAATATGTTAATACTGGACGACAAGTTGAGTTACAGGCGCTTTCTGTTGCAGGCGAAAAAATATTAGCGGCCCTAAATAATAATGATAATAAACAGTAATATATTTAGAGTATTTTTACTTCTTGTGAGTTTTGGTGCTTCATTTTTTGCGCAGAGTGCGAATAAGCTCGACAGCGTAAGGATTTGGGCTGCGCCAGAGTCAACACGTATCGTTTTTGATTTGAGCCAGTCCCCTGATTATAGCTATTTTACGCTGACAAATCCTTATCGCTTAGTTGTTGACTTAAAAAAATCATCTAACAAAGTTGATTTAAATAAGATTAAAAACAACAGTAAACTCGTCAAAAAGGTGCGTAAGAGCACGCCACCAGAAAAAGGGACTTTGCGCTTAGTTATTGATCTGGTTAAGCCAGTAAAAGCTAACTTATTTGCACTGCCAGCAACTGCCCCATACGGTAATCGTTTAGTGGTTGATTTAGATAGCGGTGGCTCTACAGCAAAAAAGCCTCCAGTTAGTAAGCCAAAAAATCAATTACGAGATGTCATTATTGCAATTGATGCAGGTCATGGCGGTGATGATCCTGGCTCTATTGGGCCGACGGGTATATATGAAAAAAAGTTAGTATTAGAAATATCTAAAAAGGTCGCTAAAAAGATTAATGCGACTCCTGGTATGCGCGCTGTTATGACGCGTACAGGGGACTATTTCGTTAACTTAAATAAGCGCTCTGAAATTGCTCGTAACAGTAAAGCAGACCTTTTAATCTCTATACATGCCGACGCTTTTACCTCTCCTCAGCCCCAAGGTGCCTCGGTATGGGTATTGTCAATGCGCCGTGCCAACAGTGAGATTGGTCGCTGGTTAGAGCAAAAAGAGAAACATTCCGAGCTGCTCGGTGGCGCCGGAGAGATTATACAAAATACAGATAATGAACAGTATCTTGCGATGACATTATTAGATATGTCGATGGATCGTTCTATGGCGATAAGCCATAACATAGCTGGAGATGTACTATCAAATCTAGGACGGGTGACCAAGCTGCATAAACGCAAGCCTGAATCTGCAAGTTTTGCTGTACTCAAATCGCCGGACATTCCCTCTATTTTGGTTGAAACAGGTTTTATCTCTAATCCCAGAGAAGAGCGCTTGTTGTCGCAACGCGATCATCAAAATAATGTCGCTAAAGCCATTCATAAAGGCGTAGTGAAGTATTTTGAAGCCAACCCGCCAGTGAACTCAATGTTGGCCAGTAAAAGCAGTGTTGAGCATAAGGTTCGCAGTGGAGAGTCGCTATCTGTTATTGCCCATCGTTATCAGGTCTCAATAAACAGTTTGAAAAAGGCCAATAACCTTAAATCAAATAGCATTCGAATCGGTCAGAGACTGATTATCCCCAGAGCTTAGGCTGTTAAGAGTAAACCATGGCTATAGAAAAGTTACCGCCTCAATTAGCAAACCAAATCGCAGCAGGAGAAGTGGTAGAACGTCCAGCATCTGTCATTAAAGAGTTAGTTGAAAATAGTCTTGATGCTGGTGCTACACGGGTCGATATTGAGATTGATAAAGGTGGCAGTAAACTTATTCGGATCCGTGATAATGGCTCTGGGATCCCTAAAGAGGATTTAAGTTTAGCGCTGTCACGGCACGCAACATCAAAGCTTAAGTCACTCGATGATTTAGAGGCCATTCTAAGTTTTGGTTTTCGCGGTGAGGCATTGGCGAGTATTAGCTCGGTATCGCGTCTAATCTTAACTTCACGAACCGCTGACCAAACCGAGGCGTGGCAAGCGCATGCCGAAGGCACTGAAATGGCGGTAAAAGTCCTGCCGGCTGCACACCCTGTAGGCTCCACGGTTGAAGCGGTTGATCTGTTTTTTAATACGCCAGCAAGACGTCGTTTCTTAAAGAGTGACAAAACAGAGTTTACTCATATCGATGAGTGGTTAAAGCGTATTGCTTTGGCAAGGCGAGATATTCATTTTACCCTTAAACACAATGGTAAGACGGTACGAAACTACCGACCCGCGAATACTGAGATCCAGTATCTTCAACGTTTAGGGCAGGTTTGCAGCAAAGCATTTGCTGAGACTTGCCTGCGGATTGAGTGTCAGCACAATGATTTAAGTTTGAGTGGGTATCTGCAATCGCCAAGTGCTGCAAACGGCTACAGTGAAACTCAATACTTTTATGTTAATGGACGTTTGGTGAAAGACCGACTGGTTAACCACGCTGTACGTCAAGCTTTTGCGCAGTATGCCCAAGGTGTGTCTCCTGGTTATGTGTTAATGCTTGATCTCGACCCACATCAGGTCGATGTTAACGTGCATCCGGCTAAGCATGAAGTGCGTTTTCACCAAAGCCGTTATGTGCACGACTTTATTTTGCAGGCGCTGCAATCGGCAATGTCTCAATCTATGGAGCTTGGGCTAAATACAGAATCTGACTTGCAGCAAATGCCAGATAGGCAAGTGACCCCAACACGAGGGGCGGTAAGCACGTCTCAGTATTCAGCCAATATTGAACCTAAGCCATCGGCTTCTTATGGTGTACGTGATAGTCATTCTGTTACCCGTCAGAGTGATTATTCGAGTGGCAATTCAAGCTATCGAAGCCCACTTAAACCTGCCGCGAGAAATAATGAGGTTCATATACCATCTCAAAGTAGTATTCGTGCTTACGGGGAATTATTAAGTACACAAACGAATACGCCAAATAGTGGTGATTTAAACGCTCATCAATATGTGCAAGAGTCAACTCGGTCTAGCATTGATCCTTCTGTAGAAAACCAGCGTGGGATATCGCACGCGTATGCGGCAAATATGCCAGCGGTTATCGCTGGAGAATATTGGGTGCTAGTTAAAGATGATAAAATATCGTTATTAAGCATTACCATAGTGGCAAAGGCGGCGCTAAAAGCCGAGATCGCAGCTAAGTTTGCACAAGGGCTCGTTGGTCAGCCTTTATTGATGCCGGTCGCCGTTGCAGTTGATGATGATTGGCAAGCTATTATAGACAATCGAGAACAGTTACTGCGAAAGTTAGGCGTTGAGTTATCAATTCGCCTTGGGCAGTTGATTATTAAGAAAGTGCCCCCATATCTAAGAGATAGTCAATTAGCTGTTTTAATCCCTGAATTATTGCAGTGGATTCAATTAGAATTACCAAGTGATGCTGCGGTTGTTAAGTGGCTTGCTGAACAAGGTGCGAATCGATTTACCTCAGCAGGTGAAGCATGGTTTGCCCTAAATACCTTGCCTGATGATGTGCAGCGCGAGCTTTATAATCAATCCCAAGATTTACCTTGGGAACAATGGATGAAAGAAAATCAGAGTGACCGATAAAAAATCACATAAAGTTATTACCTTAATGGGCCCAACAGCCTCTGGTAAAACCGCATTAGCGATTGAGCTTGTTAAGCAGTATAACTGTGAAATTATCTCTGTGGATTCTGCATTGATTTATAAAGATATGGATATCGGTACCGCTAAGCCAGACGCTGGTGAACAAGCTGCGGCTCCCCATAGCCTGATTGATATTATTGATCCCGCGGAAAGTTATTCTGCGGCAGATTTTAGACGTGATGCATTGGCTCAGATTGAAGATATTTTGAATCGTGGAAAGACGCCATTGCTGGTTGGTGGCACCATGATGTACTTTAAGGCCTTGCTAGAAGGCTTATCACCGCTTCCTGCGGCTGATGAAGCGATTAGAGCGCAGATCGCTAGCGAAGCAAAAGAGTTAGGTTGGCAAGCATTACACGATGAATTAAAAGCGATAGACCCTGTTTCAGCAGAGCGAATTCATCCAAATGATCCACAGCGACTCGCTCGGGCGCTAGAGGTATATCGGATCAGTGGCCAATCTCTAACTGAGCTAACTAAGACTAAGTCTGAAGCATTCCCTTACGAAGCGGTGCAATTTGCGATTGCGCCAAGTGATAGAAAGGTGTTACATAAGGCTATAGAAACTCGATTTAAGACCATGCTAACACAAGGGTTTACTGCTGAAGTTGAGGCTTTAAAAGCTCGAGACGACTTACATTTAGAACTGCCATCTATGCGTTGCGTAGGATATAGGCAGTGCTGGCAGTATTTAGATGGTGAAATTGACTATGATACTATGGTCGAAAAAGCTATTGTTGCTACTAGGCAATTAGCCAAACGTCAATTAACATGGTTACGTGGTTGGCCTGATTTAATATGGCTAGAAAGCGGAGCTGAAAATAATCTCGCGGAAGTAATGCGACATAGTCGCTAGCTTATTGGCTACCGCTGTATAATACTAAAACCAAAGATAACGTTTTATCGTATTAGAATAACTATTAATTTTAATTAAAAAGGAAATTAGAAAATGGCAAAGGGGCAATCTTTACAAGACCCGTTTTTGAACGCTTTGCGTCGTGAACGCGTTCCAGTATCTATTTATCTTGTTAACGGCATTAAGCTTCAAGGACAAGTTGAGTCTTTCGATCAGTTTGTTATTTTGCTTAAAAATACAGTAAGCCAAATGGTTTACAAGCATGCCATTTCTACTGTGGTACCTTCACGTCCATTTAACGTGACTAACCATCAGCCGACAAATGGTCAAGCTGGCTATAACGCTCAGCATGACGATAGCGATGAGAAGTAATTTGCTAAGGAGATTGCTTTTTGTTTGATCGTTATGAGGCGGGAGAGAAAGCGGTACTTGTTCATATCGACTTTGCTGATGAAAACAACCGAGAAGACCTAGATGAATTAAAACTTCTGGTTGAATCGGCTGGCGCTCAATCTATAGGAGTCGTTACCACGAGTCGACGTTCACCAGACCGCAGATTTTTTGTGGGTTCAGGTAAGGCGGAAGAGTTGGCTGCGATGGTTGCGGCAACTGATGCAAATGTCGTGATTTTTAATCACGCATTAAGTCCGGCTCAAGAACGAAATCTTGAGCAGCTATGCGAGTGCCGTGTACTCGATAGAACAACTTTGATCTTGGATATTTTTGCTCAAAGAGCGAGAACATTCGAAGGTAAGTTACAAGTGGAGCTAGCGCAATTGCGCCACATGTCAACGCGCTTGATCAGAGGCTGGACGCATTTAGAGCGACAAAAAGGTGGTATCGGTCTTCGTGGTCCAGGTGAAACTCAATTAGAAACCGATAGGCGTCTATTGAGAGGCCGGATCCGCACGATTAATAAACGTTTAGATAAAGTCGATAAACAACGAGGTCAAAGTCGTAGAGCAAGACAGCGCAGCGAGATGTCGACAGTGTCTTTGGTGGGTTATACCAATGCGGGTAAATCGACACTGTTTAATGGTTTAACGACATCAGATGTCTATGCTGCTGATCAACTGTTTGCGACGCTGGATCCAACCTTACGTAAGTTAGATTTACCAGACGGTGATGTGATTCTTGCTGATACCGTTGGTTTTATTAGGCATTTACCCCACGATTTAGTTGCGGCATTTAAAGCAACACTGCAAGAAACACAGCAGGCAGATCTACTTCTGCATGTGGTCGATAGTGCAGATGAAAAAATGGGGGATAACTTTAAGCAAGTACAAAGCGTGCTTAAAGAGATCGATGCTATAGACATTCCACAGTTGATCGTATGCAATAAAATCGATCTATTGGATGAGGTAAAACCTCACATCGACTACGATGATGAGGGGACACCAATTAGAGTCTGGGTTTCTGCTCAGCAGCAAAAAGGCTTGGAATTAGTTGAAGAGGCGATTAACCAACTCGTTGGTAAGGCAACTCGAGAGCTAACCTTGCAAATCCCTGCTTCGGCGGGGCATTATCTCGGCCAGTTTTATAAACTGGATGTAATACAGCAGAAAGAGTATGACGATCTGGGGAACTGTATGATTTCTGTTCGCTTGTTGGAGGCCGATTGGCGCCGACTCGTAAAACAGAGCCAAGGTGAAATAGAGACTTTTGTCGTCGACACCGTCGTCGCATAATTAAGTATTTTAGTAATCTCGTTTATTTCATACACTTATGGAGTACTAAATGGCTTGGAACGAGCCCGGTAACAAGGGTCAAGACCCTTGGGGAAATAAGGGTGGTAATGATAAAGGACCACCAGATCTAGATGAAGTTTTTCGTAATCTTTCTAAGCGCTTCGGCGGGAAAGGCAATGGCTCAGGTGGCAGCGTTAGCGGTGTCAGTTTAATAATAGTCCTTGTTATTGCCGTTGTTGTATGGGGCCTTTCTGGCTTCTATACAATTAAAGAGGCTGAGAAAGGTGTAGAGCTCCGTTTCGGTGCATATATTGGTGAAGTTGATCCAGGCCTTCAATGGAAAGCCACTTTTATTGATGAAGTGACACCAGTAAACGTACAAACCGTTCGCTCAATTCCGGCTTCTGGAAGCATGCTGACAGCCGACGAGAACGTCGTTCTTGTTCAGCTTGATGTTCAGTATCGAGTGAATAACGCTGAAAATTATTTGTATAACGTAGTTGATGCAGACTCTAGTTTGCGTGAAGCAACAGATAGTGCGCTTCGCTATGTTATCGGCCATAACACTATGGATGATATTTTGACTACGGGTCGAGATAAAATTCGTCGTGATACATGGGATGAAATTGAGCGAATTATCAAGCCTTATAAATTAGGCATTGTGGTTGTTGATGTGAACTTCTTGCCTGCACGTCCGCCAGAAGAGGTGAAAGATGCCTTTGATGACGCTATTGCAGCACAAGAAGATGAACAGCGCTTTATTCGTGAAGCTGAAGCATATTCTCGCCAGTTAGAGCCAAAGGTTCGTGGTACTGTGCAGCGTATGGATCAACAAGCAATAGCTTATAAGCAAAGAGAAATCTTAGAGGCAAAAGGTAAAGTGGCTCGTTTTGAACAGCTATTACCTGAGTATCAAGCTGCACCTGAAGTGACTCGTGAACGTATGTATTTTGATACGATGCAAGAAGTTCTGAGCGGTACAAGCAAAGTACTTATTGATGCTAAAAATAGCGGTAACTTAATGTATCTACCGTTAGATAAGCTGATGCAGAATAACCAAGCACATAATTCTTCAAGCACTAAGAGTAAACCGGCAACGCCTGTTATGTCAGTAAATAGTACAACTAATAATAACAGCATGCCTCTTGATGGTCGCCCATCTCGAGGTGAACGTCCGTCGGGGAGGAACTAAGTGATGGGTAGATTTACAGCGATAATCGTAGCGGTACTTATTGCGATCTCTTTATCTTCACTTTTAGTTGTGAATGAAGGCGAGCGTGCCATCGTTTCTCGATTTGGTAAGGTACTTAAAGACGACGGCGTGACGCGTGTTTATGCTCCTGGACTTCACTTGAAGATCCCTATGCTTGATAAAATTAAGTTTATGGATTCGCGAGTGCAAACTCTGGATGGTGCAGCAGATCGTTTTGTAACCTCTGAGAAAAAAGACTTAATGGTCGATTCATACGTGAAATGGCGCATTAAAGATTTTGAACGTTATTACCTTTCTACCAACGGTGGTATTAAGGCTAACGCAGAGACCTTGCTACAGCGTAAGATCAATAACGATCTTCGTACCGAGTTTGGCCGTAGAACGATTAAAGAAATTGTTTCTGGAAGCCGCGATGAATTGCAATCAGATGCACTTAAAAATGCAGCTGAGAGTGCTCAAGACTTAGGTATTGAAGTCGTCGATGTGCGTGTTAAGCAAATTAACTTACCAGCAAACGTCAGTACTAGTATTTACCAGCGTATGCGTGCAGAACGTCAAGCTGTGGCTAAAGAGCATCGCGCTCAAGGTCAAGAGCAAGCGGAAATTATCCGTGCTAAGACTGATGCCAGTGTGACGATTCAAACTGCAGAAGCTGAGCGTAAAGCTTTGACTATTCGCGGTGAAGGTGATGCTGAGGCGGCTAAGATTTATGCAGATGCATATACTAAAGATCCTGAGTTCTTTAGCTTTATGCGAAGCTTAGATGCTTACAGAGCAAGTTTCTCTGGTAACAATGACGTCATGGTGCTAGAACCTGATAGTGAGTTCTTTAGATACATGAATAGTGCATCTGGAAAATAATTTTCCTAAAGATGTATAAAAAGGCCTAACGCAAGTTAGGCCTTTTTTTATGCAAATTTAATCTACTTTAGCAGCTAACGCTAATTCCTACCTATTCAGTCAACTATCATCTTATAGTCTGCAAAAATTCATTAATATGACTTAAGTTACTAATTTAGTAGACAATGAATGAAATGTTTTTGAATGTTCTGCTACAAGAAATGAGCATTTTTGTTGGTGCTGATGCGTGCTTTTTATGCAGAAGTAGCACGAAAAGCAACATAGTTAACTAAGTTGAGTGTTTTAACTATGATCTGCTTCTAATTTTTGGCTATAATGAGCCCCGCCTCAAGTTTAGATTTGAATTTCGGTTTAAATCAGCTTTGAAGAAGATAGATAAAACAAAAATTCCAACACTCTCTGGAGACAAGTGGATGAGCAATGCGCCAGTCAATACCGGACGCCGCAGATTTCTGACCGCAGCCACCGCCGTAGTCGGTGGTGCTGGTGCCGCTGCTGTAGCGGTTCCGTTTATAAAGTCATGGAATCCGAGTGCCAAAGCGAAAGCAGCAGGTGCGCCGGTAGAAGTAAACATAAGTAAAGTAGAGCCAGGTCAACTTATTCGAGTTGAGTGGCGCGGTAAGCCTGTTTGGGTTGTTCGTCGTACGCAGGAGATCTTAGATGGTCTACCAGCAATCGATGCTCAGCTTCGCGATCCAGACTCTGTTGAACCACAGCAGCCTGCATATGCGCAGAACCCTGAGCGTTCAATTAAGGCCGAGTATTTCATAGCCGTTGGCCTATGTACTCATCTTGGTTGTTCTCCAACTTACCTACCTGACACGTTTGGTGAACAAGTTGAAGGCGTAGCCTCTGGCTTCTTCTGTCCTTGTCACGGTTCTAAGTTTGATATGGCTGGTCGTGTATTCCAAGGTGTACCAGCGCCATTGAACCTAGTTATCCCTCCACATCAATATATTGATGATAGCACCGTGATTATCGGTGTTGATACAGGAGCTGCGTAATGGTTAAGAATCTTATCAACTGGATTGATGAACGCATTCCTATGACCGCGACGTATAACCGTCATGTTGGTCAATATGCGACACCAACCAACTTTAACTTCTGGTACTTTTTTGGCTCACTAGCCATGTTAGTACTAGTTAACCAGTTACTAACTGGTATCTGGTTAACAATGAACTACGTACCAACTGCTGAAGGTGCGTTTGCCTCGATTGAATACATCATGCGTGATGTTGAGTACGGTTGGTTGCTGAGATATATGCACTCCACCGGTGCTTCAGCCTTCTTTGTGGTTATCTATCTTCATATGTTCCGTGGCCTTATCTACGGTTCATACCAGAAGCCTAGAGAGCTACTGTGGCTATTCGGTATGCTTATCTTCCTTGTGTTGATGGCAGAAGCCTTTATGGGTTACTTACTTCCTTGGGGACAAATGTCTTACTGGGGAGCACAGGTAATTATCTCATTGTTTGGTGCAATCCCTGTTATTGGTGATGACCTAACATTGTGGATCCGTGGTGACTTTGTTGTCTCTGGCGCAACCCTTAACCGTTTCTTCGCATTGCACGTTATTGCATTGCCGCTCGTGCTTGTTGTATTGGTGTTTTTACACCTTATTGCACTGCATGAAGTGGGTTCTAACAACCCAGACGGTATTGAGATTAAGAAGAACAAAGATGAGAATGGCTGGCCAAAAGATGGTATTCCATTCCACCCGTACTACACAGTTAAAGACATTATGGGCGTCGCTGGCTTCCTAATCGTCTTCTGTTATGTGCTGTTCTTTATGCCTGAAGGTGGCGGTTACTTCCTTGAGAAGCCGAACTTTGAAGCGGCAAATCCAATGAAGACGCCTGAGCATATTGCACCGGTTTGGTATTTCACACCGTTCTACGCAATCTTGCGTGCAATCCCTGACAAGTTAATGGGTGTTATCGGCATGGGCTTAGCCATTGCGGTACTGTTCATCTTGCCATGGTTAGACCGTTGTAGTGTTAAGTCTATTCGCTACCGTAGCATGGCTCACAAGCTGAACATCAGTCAGTTTGCTGTTTCGTTCGTAGTATTGGGTTACTTAGGTGCAGTTCCTGCTACTCCAGCCCTGACGATTGCGGCGCGTATCTTTACTGTGACTTACTTTGGCTTCTTCTTACTACTTTGGATTTACAGTAAGAATGAAAAGACTAAGCCTGTACCAGAGAGGTTGACACACTAATGAAAAAATTATTAATCGCATTAGTTGCATTGGTCCCGACATTGGCAGTTGCTGCCGGTGGCGGAGCACCTCTAGAGAAAGCTAACATCGACTTAAATGACCAAGCGTCGTTGCAACGTGGACTGGCTCTATTCCAAGAGAATTGCGCAGGTTGTCATAGCACTCAGTATCAGCGTTATGATCGTGTAGCGACAGATCTAGGTGTTCCAATCGATGAGATGCGTGCTCAATACCTGCCTGAAGGTGCCAAGATTGGTGAGTTGATGGAGAACGCCATCCCTGATGCTGATGCATCTAAGTGGTTCGGTGCTTCACCACCAGACTTAACTTTGGTTGCCCGAGTACGTGGTGAAGATTGGATTTATTCATACCTACATGGTTTTTATAAAGATGAAAGCCGTCCATTTGGTGTCAATAATACTATTTTTCCACTAGTTGGTATGCCACACGTACTTGAAGACCTTCAAGGTCTTCCGGTTAAACAAGAAGATGGAACACTAGTTGCTACCGGTGGTGCCTTAACAGCTGAAGAGTACGATCAAGTGGTTCGTGATATCACAGGCTATTTGGTTTACTCCGGTGACCCAGTCAAACTAGAGCGTGAAAGACTAGGTTGGTGGGTGATGGGCTTCCTGTTCATATTCTTTATTGTGGCCTACCTCTTAAAGAAAGAGTACTGGAAAGATGTACACTAACCCCAAATAAAGGTTAGAATGTATTATCCGCAAATTGTAAACGGGGAGCCTTGCTCCTCGTTTGCGTTTGCATTTTTTGCTTTTTATTTGTGAATCCCGGAGGGTATCAATGGCTGTTGCTGCCAACAAACGCTCAATCATGACCCTGTATTCAGGTGCAGACGACCTTTATAGTCATCAGGTACGTATCGTACTAGCTGAAAAAGGTGTAACCGTTGATGTTCTACAGGTAGATCCTAATGAGATCCCTGAAGACTTGATCGAGCTTAACCCGTACAACACAGTGCCAACTTTGGTAGACAGAGAGCTAGTGCTTTATAACTCTCGTATCATTATGGAATACCTAGATGAGCGTTTTCCTCATCCTCCATTAATGCCTGTTTATCCGGTTTCACGTGGTCAAACTCGCCTTTGGATGCACCGCATCGAAGAAGATTGGTATGCACTTGTAGAACGTATCAGAAAGGGTGACCGTGCTGATGCTGCGCGCAAAGAGCTACAAGAAGGCCTAACGGCTATTGCACCTATCTTTGGTGAAGTGCCTTACTTCATGAGCGAAGAGTTTGGTCTAGCTGATTGCTATCTTGGCCCACTATTGTGGCGTCTTCCAGTACTAGGTATCGAACTTGATAGCCGTACTGCTAAAGATATCAAAGCTTACATGACACGTTTATTTGATCGTGAATCATTCAAAGCTTCTTTGACTGAGACTGAGCGCGAAATGCGCATGGGTATCTAATGAAAGAGCTAACCCCGAATCGTCCATACTTGCTGCGGGCTTATTATGATTGGTTGATGGATAACCAGTTAACGCCCCATGTTGTTGTTGATGCTTACGTGCCAGGCACGCAAGTACCACAGCAATATGTTAAAGATGGTCAAATTGTACTTAATATTACCGACAGTGCTGTAGGTGGCCTACAGATCACGAATGAGTTTATTGAGTTCAGTGCGCGTTTTGGCGGTGTTCCTCAGCAAGTACTATTGCCTATGGCTTCTATTGTCGCTATCTATGCCCGTGAAAATGGTGCAGGTACGGTCTTCGAAATCGAAGAAGCGTATCAATTAGATGATGATATGGAAGACACCGGCCTTTCTGTCGTGAAAGAACCTGTTGTTGAAACGAGCGAGCCAGAGACCGAAACTGTAGAGGCTAAAGAGCCAAAACGACGCGGTCATTTAACCTTGGTAAAGTAAGTTTCCAGTGTTTTAAAAAGCCAGTCTATAGACTGGCTTTTTTGTATCTACATTATTGTTAGTTTGCAGGCTATATTGTGTAGATGATAACGCACTCGCTCTGTGGTAGCATCTGCGCCCAAATCATCCACATTTTGTTTTATTGTGACTCTAGAGCGGCTTAACGGCTTTGGCTTAAGGCAATAAAACCAGCAATATAGGTTCTTGGATCTTTTATGATCTTAATGATCGACAATTACGACTCATTTACTTTTAATTTGGTGCAGTATTTCCAGCAGCTTGGGCAAGAGATCTTAGTTAAGCGTAATGATGAAATCACGATTGATGAGATCGAGTCTTTAGCGCCCAGCCATATTGTGATTTCTCCAGGACCATGTACGCCGAACGAGGCGGGATTATCGCTGTCGATCATTGAGCATTTTGCTGGCCAGTTACCTATTCTTGGGGTTTGTTTAGGGCATCAAGCGATAGCGCAAGTTTTTGGTGCTAATGTCATCAGGGCTAAGCGAGTGATGCACGGTAAAACCAGTGCCATAGCTCATACCGATAGCGGCTTATTTAGTGGCTTGAATAATCCACTTACCGTGACTCGCTACCATTCCTTACTGGTAGACGCTATTCCCGATGGCTTTGTTATGGACGCGTGGTTTGATGATCCTGTTCATGGCCGCGAGATCATGGCGATGAGCCAGCCTACGAAGAAGATCTATGGGGTGCAGTTCCATCCAGAGTCAATTTTGACGCAGCAAGGTCATGAGCTGTTATCGAACTTCATCAAAATAAGTTAACTCAACGGGTTGATAAAGCCTCTTAAATACTTTAGCTGACTGCTTTAAGCATAGGCTGGCCACCATAAAGTGTATGCGCCTAATTTTCACTCAGCATCTTTCTAGTTCTTACTGCTTGTCTCTTTGCTTAGACGTTATCGATATCCCCTATACGACCACTAACTGTTACAAATTTAACTATTTTTTCAGACAAGTCCGTTGCGAAAGTGTGGTATAAAAGTCGGCAAAAATACCAATAATAATAGGGATGGATATGAAAAGCGTCATTCGTCATGTCGGCTTTAGTGCACTTTCACTGGCAGTATTAGCAGGTTGTAGTGCAACCACGGTTTCTCCTGAGCAAGCTCAAGTCGCGGCTCAAAGTACAAGTCAAACAACTCAAGTTGCCTTATCGGCGCCTCCTCAAGTCGATCAGGCATTGACCTTAAACCAAATCATGGCTAATCCTGATTGGATGGGGCTATTTGCTAAAGGTGCTTATTGGAGTGATGACGGTCAGTCTATCTACTTTGCCAGACAAGCCCACGGCGCCCCGACTAAAACCTATTATCAGCAAGGCATCAATGGCACGGTGGCAAGCGAATTAGCGTTAAATCAGCTGCATAGCGCCGATCAACGCCGTGGCGTGCTCAATAATGACAAGACGCGTAAAGCCTATATCTACCAAGGCAACTTGTTCGTTAAAGATCTAAACAGCGGCAAGGTGGCTCAACTTACTCGTCAAAACACCGCTATTGATGGTGTGCGCTTTTTAAATAATGGCGATATTGCTTATTGGCAGGGTGATAACATTTTCAAAATTCACCAAAATTCAGGTTTGGTTGAAGAGATTGCCAATATCAAGATGGCGGTCGAACCTAAAGGCGTACAACAACCATCAAGCTATATTGCTAAGCAACAACACAGACTTATCCAGTATGTAGCGATGCAGCAAGATAACGCTACAGCGAAACAAGACTATAAGGCTGAGCTTGCTAAAGCCGATCCGACGATGTCGGCAAAGACTTGGTATTTAGGCGATAAAGAGGTCGTGACCAATTTAAGCCTGTCACCCGATGGACGCTATGTGATTGTTGCGCTAAAAGATAAAGATTATAGCTGGCGTGGTGAGCATGACATTATGCCCAATTACCTAGGTAAAGACGGTTATGTTGATGCAGTGCCTGCACGTGCGCGCGTTGCTGAAGATAACAATCCAGGTGAGCGACTAGTACTGTTAGATCTTGATACTCACGCTAAGAAAGACATAAGCATCGAAGGTCTAACAGGCTATGACGAGGATGTACTTGCTGCGGTAAAAGCTGAGAATGCTAAAGCCAAAGGTGAGAGCTACAAGAGTGAGAAATCACCACGTAACTTGCAACTGATGCAAGATTGGGGCTGGGCACAAAGCGCTATTCAGTGGTCTGAATCAGGCGGTAACGTGGCTGTGATGCTTGAAGCTGTCGACAATAAAGACCGCTGGATAGCAACAGTAAATCTAGATAAAGCTAGCTTAACGACCCAGCACCGCCTGCACGATGATGCCTGGGTTAACTACAATTTTAATCAGTATGGCTGGTTACCAAATAGCGATAACCTGTATTACCTATCCGAAGAGACTGGTTTTTCACATATTTACCTTAAGCAGCAAGGTAAAAAAGCCAAAGCGTTAACTCAAGGTCAATTTGTTGTTAGTGATATCACCTTAGGCCCTAAAGCGCAGTTTATCTACTACAAGGCAAATAAGACCCATCCTGGTATCGATAACGTTTACCGTGTTGAAATAGCCACAGGTAAAGATGAGCCGTTAACCGAGTGGCAAGGCCAGCTTGATTACACTCTAAGCCCAGATGGCACTGCACTGCTACTAAACGCATCGACGCGTATTAAGCCTGCTGAGCTATTTGTGCAGCCTATTGGTGGCGAGCTTAAACAGTTAACCGATTACACCAGCGATGATTTTAAAAATTACGCATGGCAGGCGCCAGAAGTCGTTGCAGTGCCATCGACCCACGGTGCTGGTGATGTTTACGCGCGGGTTTACCTACCTCAGGGTTACAGTCAAGACAATGCAGACAAGTATCCTGCGGTGATCTTTAACCACGGTGCTGGTTACCTGCAAAATGCTCACTATGGTTTCTCTGGTTACTTTAGAGAGTTCATGTTCCATAACTTACTCGCTCAACAAGGCTACGTGGTGATGGACATGGATTACCGTGGTTCTAAAGGATATGGACGTGATTGGCGCACGGCGGTTTACCGTCAAATGGGCACGCCAGAAGTTGAAGATCTTAAAGATGGTGTTAACTGGATGGCGGCTAACGTCAATGTTGATGCGGGTAAGGTTGGCACTTATGGTGGTTCTTACGGTGGTTTCTTAACATTTATGGCGTTATTTAATGAGCCTGAGTTATTCCAAGCGGGAGCTGCTCTGCGCCCTGTGACCGACTGGGCACATTATAACGCGCCATACACATCAAACATTTTAAATACGCCAGATGTCGATCCTATCGCTTATGAGCGTAGCTCGCCAATTGAACATGCACAGGGATTACAAAAACCATTGCTTATTATGAGTGGCGTATTGGATGACAACGTGTTTTTTCAAGATAGCGTGCGTCTAGTGCAGCGTTTGATTGAGCTTGAAAAGCCGATGTTTGAAACGGCGATTTATCCGGTGGAGCCACATGGCTTCCGTCAGCCATCGAGTTGGTTGGATGAATACCGCCGTATCCACAAGCTATTTGAGCAAGAACTTAAAAAATAGCTTTGAATTTAGTGCTTAAGCTAAAGGCTCCCATAGGGAGCCTTTTTGCTTTGATTAATTCGTCCAGAAGGTGGGTTCTGTATTTTTTATCCGTCAGCTTTAGCAAAACTTATGTTTAATGGGTAGACTGGTAGCAATAGTTATAGGGAGCATGTTTATCAGTGGCAATTTCGGTCGCAGGTGGGGTTAAGCCTGCACAAATCATAGAGATAGAACATCGACTACTAAAGCAGTTGATCGTCGGTCGGGGTAAGTCTATTAGCATGGACGATGAGCCTAATGCCGATCTAGAAGATGATGCCAATAAACTAGAGATTGAACGTGAGGCCATCCGTGAAAGGTTAGCTAAGCAGAATCAAGCCAAGGCCATCTTTGAGGCTGTCTCTACGCAATTGCTAAGCAGTGTGAATAACAGCATTGAGCATCAACTCTCGTCACCGGAGCAGGTACTTAAGCAGTCAAAGCTAGATGATAAACAGATCATCTTGCTAGAGTTGCTCTATTCAGATCAGGTTGACTTAGCGCGTATTCGACCATTGGTCACCGCTCTACCTTGGCTTGAGCGTGACTTAGTGAATATGGTTAACAGTTCCACCTTTAGGCACCGTAGGCCTAAGTCTTCTGATGTGCAGGTAACCGATGTTAAGTTGGTGCTTAACTATATTGGGATTGAAAACCTCCAGGCATTAGTACCTTATTTTTGCCTTAGAAATTTAATGCCTACAGGGCAACCGCAGATGCTGTGGTTGACTCGAAAATTTTGGCGTTACAGTATCGTAGCCGCTATTGCTGCCCAAGCTTTAGCTGCCATACACCAAAAAGCCCCAGCCTTTATTTATAGTTGTAGCTTAATGAGCCAACTGGGTGCCACTTGTGTGATTAATCAATGTGCAACGACATTTGATGACATGTGGGGGACGTGGCTTAGAGAGGCGAGCGCAAGCCGAGATAAAGAGCTCTATGATGCGGTGATGGCAACAGAGTTTCCTGCAAGTGATGTGTACCAGCAAGTCTTAAGTCATGGTCGGACGCTTAATTGGCAACTCCTTAGCTTACTTAAGTTTGATGAGAGCCGCTTGACCAAAACCTTTAAGTCGATCGATACAAGCCTTAAATACGCAGAACTTGATGAAGACTCGGCGTTAATAGAACGCGCTAATTGCTACGCCAAAGTCTATTTACTAAAAGAAGTAGACAATATTAGCGCTGCAGAATGCCGATTAATGTTTGATTATTACCAGCTCTCGCAGCAAGAACAGATCCGTTTGGATGCGCAAAACTTCCGTAAGCTTACCCTGTTTTAAGCTGGCCATTGTGCCATGCCTTAATTAAATCGAGTGAATAAACCTGTTTTGAGGTTCGCTTTCTATTCGCTTTTAGCCGAGTTAATAGATTAACCTTTCCACTTTGTGTAAAAAACTTGTTTGAAATCGATTATTGTTACAGCATGTCTGGTTGAATTTTAAACTAAGTGGCAATGCTTGTTATTTGGCTTTTTGAGCCTTTTATGTGCACTTTATGCAATATTGAGCAGACGCAACATGACCCGGTTTGAGTCGCTATAAATGGTATACAATATTGGTTGACTTGTAAGGCCTGAAATTTATCGATTTAAACGGGTGTTTTATCAGTGGTTATCTATATAAACCTTAACTAATTAGAACTGAATGCGGCCATTAGTTATTCATTAACTGTGAATAACTAATGGAATTGGGTGCTAGATAACTTTTTTATGACTATTTATGCTTAAAGCCCCGCTATATCTGCTTTGTTAATTCTAAAACTCAAATCTTTATGCAGTGTTTACGCTCTTCCTCCTCTTGATGATTGTTAAAAACTGGTATTTTGATCACATTTTCGCTAATAATGTCCTTCTAGCTAAACAAACAATCGCCATGTCACCAACAAAAGATAAAGACATTGAGCGGAATACGACCAGCTAATAAGGTCGATAATGACAAAGGATGAGAAGGAATGAGCGTAACTATGAATCTTACACGTGCCCAATTTGATGAAGTTATGGTGCCTAACTATGCGCCTTCAGCGGTTATTCCAGTTCGTGGCGAAGGTAGCCGAGTTTGGGATCAAGAAGGTAAAGAGTACATCGACTTTGCTGGTGGTATTGCGGTTAACTGTTTAGGTCATTGTCATCCAGCTTTGGTTGGCGCGCTAAAGACTCAAAGCGAGAAGCTTTGGCATCTATCTAACGTAATGACTAACGAGCCTGCACTAGAGCTGGCGACTAAGCTAGTTGAAGCAACATTCGCCGATCGTGTTTATTTTGCTAACTCGGGCGCTGAAGCAAACGAAGCTGCACTTAAGCTCGTTCGTCGTTATGCAATGGATAAGTTTGGCGCTGAAAAAGACCAAATTATCGCATTTGATAAAGCCTTCCACGGTCGTACTTTCTTCACTGTGAGTGTTGGTGGTCAAGCGGCTTACTCGGACGGTTTTGGTCCTAAGCCACAGAGCATTACTCATGTACCATTTAATGATATTGAAGCATTAGAAGCGGTATTTTCAGATAAAACGTGTGCAGTAATGATGGAGCCATTGCAGGGTGAAGGCGGCATTATTGATGCTGATCCTGAATTTTTAAAAGCGGTTCGTGCACTTTGTGATAAGCATAATGCATTGTTAGTTTTTGACGAAGTTCAAACAGGTGTGGGTCGTCTAGGTGAGTTATATGCTTATATGCGTGGCGATGTAGTACCTGATGTGCTGACAACAGCAAAAGCGCTTGGTGGTGGTTTCCCAATTGCAGCCATGCTAACGACTAAAGAGATCGCTGATCACCTTAAGATTGGTACTCACGGTTCTACCTATGGCGGTAACCCGCTAGCTTGTGCAGTGGGCAATGCAGTGATGGATGTGGTTAATACTCCAGAAGTACTGAACGGCGTAAAACACCGTGAACAACTATTACGCGATGGCTTGAAGAAGATTAACGACAAGTACGATGTATTCTCTGAAATCCGTGGCCAAGGTCTATTGATTGGTGCGGTGGTTAACAATAAGTACCAAGGGCGCGCTAAAGAATTCTTAGTTGCCGCTATTAACGAAGGCGTTATGAGCCTAGTTGCTGGTGCAAATGTTGTTCGCTTTACGCCTTCTTTAGTGATCCCAGAAGCCGATATTGCGGAAGGTCTAGCGCGTTTTGAACGTGCTGTAGCTAAAGTTGTCGAAGCCTAAAAGGCATACGGAGTGTTATCAATGATAACGCTCCTTTTTTGTCTTTAGGATAACTTGAACGTTTCTTGAGCTGTGCTTGTCAAATATTGATAAGGCTGACAGATACGACAAGTGATAGCGAGGAGACTCCTAGATGCTAGTTATACGTCCAATCCGATCGACTGACTTTAAAGCGCTATATCAAATAGCTGAAGAGTCAGGGCATGGATTCACATCTCTACCGGTAAATGAAGCACTACTCCGCAGAAAAATTGCTCGAGTAGAAGAATCATTTACTAAGCAGATCGATAAACCTTTCGATGAAGGTTACTTGATGGTACTAGAAGATACCGAAACCGGTGAGGTTGTGGGTACTTGTGGTATTGAGGCTGCGGTAGGTATGGTCGATGCTTTTTACCATTATCGATTAGGGACAGAGGTTTACCACTCTGAGCAAATCGATGTACGTAATGAGGTCGAAACCTTAACCCTTTGCCACGATTACACTGGCGCAGCCGAGCTTTGTACACTTTTCCTACGTGGAAGCTACCGTAAAAATAATAACGGCCGCATGCTTTCAAGAAGTCGCTTTCTGTTTCTTGCTCAGCACGCTGAGCGCTTTGGTGAAACGGTTATTGCAGAGATGCGTGGTGAGAGTGACGAAGATGGTAACTCACCTTTTTATGGCTGGCTGCAAGAGCACTTCTTAGGGATCGATTTTGTGCAGGCCGACTATCTTTCAGGCTTAAGCCAAAAAGCATTTATGGCAGAAATGATGCCTAAGAATGCGGTTTACGTATGTTTATTGCCAAAAGAAGCGCAAAAGGTCATTGGTGAAGTTCATGCCAATACTCGTCCAGCACTTAACCTGCTGCAAGCGGAAGGTTTTAGGTGCCGTGGTTATGTTGATATTTTTGATGGTGGCCCGACAGTTGAATGCCATATAAATGATATTCGCTCGGTACGTGAAAGTCGTTTACTAACCATTACCATAGGTGACACGCCAGTCGGTGCTGCAAGCTATATCGTTTCAAATACCCAATTAGCCGATTATCGGGCTACAGCTGCTAATTTAGTTGTAGTCGAAGACAGCGATGACGTGATCTTAGATGCACAAACTGCAGCAGCCCTTATGGTTGCAGATGGTGAGCAGATCCGTGTATTGCCAATGTAGGAATAGAAAATGACACAATTTATTGAAGGTAAGTGGGTTGCAGGTTTAGGTCACGAAGTGACATCTATTAATCCTGCCAACCAAGAAGTAATTTGGAATAGTAAAACTGCCACACCAGAGCAGGTATCTCAAGCTGTTGATGCCGCACGTAACGTGCAATTTGACTGGTTTATGCTTGGCTTTGATGCACGCCTAGCCATTGTTGAAGCTTATCGCGATCAACTTGAAGCTCACAAAGCCGAAATGGCTGAAGTGATTGCACAAGAAACCGGTAAGCCACAGTGGGAAACTGCGACAGAAGCAGGCGCAATGATCGGCAAGATCGGCCTTTCAGTTGCTGCTTACCATAAGCGTACTGGTACATCTGAAAACGATACACCTGCAGGCCGTGCGGTATTACGCCATAAGCCACATGGTGTAGTTGCGGTATTTGGGCCCTATAACTTCCCTGGCCATCTACCAAATGGTCACATAGTACCTGCGCTGCTTGCGGGTAATACCGTGGTGTTTAAGCCATCAGAACTGACGCCAAAAGTCGCTGAGCTGATGCTTAAGCTATGGGAAAAAGCCGGTTTGCCAGCGGGTGTGATTAACCTCGTTCAAGGCGAAGTCGAAACCGGCAAGGCGCTCGCAGCTCATCCACAAATTGATGGTCTGTTCTTTACCGGTAGCTCGCGCACTGGCCATATCTTGCATCAGCAGTATGCTGGCGATCCTGGCAAGATCTTAGCACTAGAGATGGGCGGTAATAACCCGCTTATCATCAAAGATGTCGCCGACACTAAAGCCGCTGTTCACGACATCATTCAGTCTGCCTATATCTCAGCAGGCCAACGTTGTACCTGTGCACGTCGTCTTTATGTTGAAAAAGGTGCGGCAGGTGACGAATTGCTTGAGCAACTTGTTGCGGCGATAAAGCAGATCAAAGTAGGGCCATGGAACGCACAGCCACAGCCGTTCATGGGGTCGATGATTTCTGAGACTGCTGCAAAAGGCATGGTCAGCGCACAGCGTAACTTGATTAACTTAGGTGGTAACTCTCTGGTTGAGTTGACTCATATCGAATCGGGGACAGGCCTTGTTTCTCCTGGTTTGATTGATGTCACCGATGTGATTGAGCTGCCAGATGAAGAGTATTTTGGCCCACTATTGCAAGTCGTACGTTATAGCGATTTTGATGAAGCTATCAAGCTCGCTAACGCGACTCGCTATGGTCTTTCGGCTGGCATTTTAGCTGATAGCCGTGAAGATTATGACTACTTCCTTGCACGTATTCGTGCTGGTATTGTTAACTGGAATAAGCAGATCACCGGCGCTTCGGGCGCGGCACCATTTGGTGGTGTTGGTGCATCGGGTAACCACAGAGCGAGTGCGTTCTATGCCGCAGATTATTGTGCCTACCCAGTAGCGTCAGTTGAGGCCGATGCGGTCAGTCTGCCCGCAACATTGAGTCCAGGTTTGAGTCTTTAAACTCAAGTCGCAAATTCAAAGGGGAAGCGCTCGGGGCGCTTCCCCTTTGTTTATATCAGGCCTCTTGCTAAGAGAGTTGATATGACAAAACAGATATGACAACAAGTAAGCACCATCCCTAAAATGTGTACCGCCGCGTGATCTAAACCAACTAACTAAATAAACAGGTCAACACGCAGGCGTAAGGAGCTAATAATGCACACGAATGTAAACACACTATTTGAAGCGCTTTGGCAAGACTATATCGACATGACGCCCTCGGCAGCGAAAGTTCATCAGCTATTGTCTAAAGGCGGGGCGATAATTAACGATCATATTGCGCTGCGTACTTTTAATATTGCCAAGGTTAATCTTGAAGTATTGTCTGCACATTTCGAGTCTATCGGCTATGTAGCTTGTGGCGATTACAAATTTGAAGCCAAGAAGCTCAACGCTAAGCATTTTGAACATCCTGACAGTACACAGCCAAAAGTATTTATTTCTGAATTGTTAGTTGAAGAGTTTAGCGATGAACTGCAAGCGACGGTTAATGGCTTAATTGAGCAGATTGATAAGGATGCAACCACAGCCGACAACTTCTTGTACTCAGGCCGTCACTGGCAGCTTGATACTAAGACTTATGAAGCGCTATTAGCTGAGAGTGAATACGCTGCCTGGGTTGCTGCATTTGGTTATCGTGCTAACCATTTCACGGTATCGATTAATTATCTACCAGGTTATGAAACCATATTTGAAGTTAACGATGCTTTAAAAGCCGCAGGCTTTGTATTGAATGCATCGGGTGGTGAAGTAAAGGGCAGTCCAGAGGTATTACTGGAGCAGTCATCGACGATGGCAGATAGGATCCCTGTTAGCTTCTCTGACGCAGTGATTGACATTCCTAGCTGTTTTTATGAGTTTGCTTTACGTTATCCCAAAGCCGACGGGGAGCTTTACACAGGCTTTGTAGCAGCTTCTGCGGACAAGATTTTTGAAAGTACTAATGTTAATGGCTAGGCGTTAATCACTAGTTGTTAATGGCTAAGTGTTAGTTGCTAACTGTAAAACCCAATGCAAATGGTTAGCTCAACGCGCCAGCCTAAATTAACTCTTTAACATGCTGCATAAAAAACCGGACGCGAGTCCGGTTATTTTATGGTTTTAGTACCTTGAATTTTAATTAAGCTTTATACCAATCAGTATAGAAGTTGATCTACTCAGAACGTTTTTTGGCAAACTAATTCAAGGCGAATAACTGAAAGAATGGTAGCTCCCTTGTGAAGTTGTTCAACGTAGAAGTAGGCAGTCAAATTGGTATTAGAAGAGCAAGGTGACTTTCAGCCCGGATAAGCTTTTACTGTGTTCAAACTTGAGTTCAATCTTGTATTGCTCTGCGATATCTTTAACAATCGACAAGCCTAAGCCGTGGCCCATCGTTGCCTCATCGAGACGTTTGCCCCTGTGGGTCAGTTGCGCTAGCTCTTCTGTTTTCACCCCTGGCCCATCATCTTCAATCGTCAATTTAAGCTGCTGATCTTGATAGCTAATACAGACTCTGATCTCTGAACTTGCCCATTTATAAGCGTTATCCAGTAGATTGCCTAAAAGCTCCATACCGTCTTCACGATGCATAGGTAATCGGGTAATCGCGCTGGGAATGTCAAAGCGGCAGTGAATAGACTTAGTGCGGTGAACCTTATTAAGGGTTTGAGCCAAATCTTCAATATCTTTTGGTAGTTGCATCTGCGCCGCCGGAAGCATGTCGCCAGTGATCCGCGCCGCCGCAAGCTTACGCTCAATCATCTTATGGACTAAATCGAGCTGTTTTTGCATGGCTTCAGCCGCGTCAGGGTCTTTTAAATAAAGAGCCTCAACCTGTTGCTGCATAACCGCTAAGGGAGTTTTTAAACCGTGACTAAGATTCCCCAAATTATTGCGGCTACGTTCGATCTGCTTACTAGAATAGGCAAGCAGCTCATTATAGTTTTTGGCTAACGGCTGCAGCTCAAGTGGAATAGAGTTGAGATCGAATGAGGAAATCTCGCCTTCGCGTAATTTGGCTAAGGTGTCTTTCATCTGGTTTACGGGTTTGAATGACTGTCGTAGCACCAGGAAAATACCGGTGATCATTGCTAGCAACATGGCCAGGTTGACGATAAGTTTTGTGCCGTAGACTTCAGAAAAAATCTTGCGACCGATACTTAAGTCCTGAGCCACCGTAAGTGTGGCGCTAAGACCTGATGTATCAGATTTTAGACCGATAGAGAGTAGCTGGATATCGTGATTTTGCGGTCCTTTAGTCTGCCAGGCACGGGTTTCTCCTTTTTCAAGATCCACCACTTCGAGTCGCTGATCCCATAAAGAACGTGATCTCAGTTCTTGCTCTGGCAGATCCAGTTGATAGTAACGGCCGGAATAAACAGGGCGATAGAAGCTAGATAGCTGATTTTCGTCGATGCTAAATGAGCTATCTTCAAGGTGGGTAGCGAGTAAGACTTGCTGTAAGTCCTCTTGCAATCTGGCAATGATAGAGTCGTGAAAAGCTTGGCGCAGCATGGACTCGAAAAAGATAATGCCGACAACGGTAGATATCACCACTAAGCCTGTTAACCACAGACTTAGCTTAGTGCGAATTGAGATCATTGAACGAGGCCGTGAAATATATACCCTTGTCCGCGACGAGTCTCAATGGCTGTTTTGCCAAGCTTTTTACGTAGATGAGTGACGTATACTTCAACGACATTACTCTCTTTCTCATCATCAAACTGGTAAAGCTTGTCGGTAAGCTGGGCCTTTGATAACAGTTTTTTCGGCGACATTAGGAAGATTTTTAATAACCTAAATTCCATGGCTGTCAGCTCAAATGTTTGCTCGCCCACAGTCACAGACTGCTGGCCTTCATCGAGTGTCACACCTGCATAGGTTAACTGCTTATTTGGCGTATTGGCTTTGCCATGAGCACGTTGGATCAGTGCTTGAATACGTACTAGCAGCTCTTGAGTATGAAAGGGCTTGCCTAGGTAATCGTCGGCACCAGAATTAAAGCCCTCTACTTTCTCGTGCCACTGGCTGCGAGCCGTTAGCATGATGACTGGGGTATGAATTCCTTGCTCACGCCAGGTTTCTAGTAGCTCCAAGCCGTTGCCATCGGGTAACCCAATATCTAGGATGACACAGTCATAATTTGTTTCTTTGATGAGGTAATCAGCTTCACTGACCTTGTCTGTCGTATCTGTAACATAACCGGCTTGTTTAAGCTGCTTAACAAGCTCTTCGACTAATAAGGTATTGTCTTCAACAAGAAGTAATTTCATAGAGTGCTCTCAATGGTGCGATCTTAAGTGACAGGCGGTTTACAGAGTTAATTCATGTTAACTCAAAAAGTGTCACATCAGTGCAATTAGATTTGATTTTTACGCCATATTACAGCTTTTCAGCGCTACAACTGGCAGGTAGTCGTACCGGTTGAGCGAGTTGGCCGTTGCTGGCGTCTAAGAGTAACTCTACCAGCTGACCTTTTTCTGTGCGAATTTGGATCTCGTAACGCCAGTTGCCTAGATGTTGGTATAAATGAGCATCAATAAGCCTGCCATTACATATGGCTTGAATACTGGAGAGGGTGACATCAAGAGACAGGATTTGACCACTATTAACTAAAGCTTGCGCCTCATAGTGTTGAACTTCAATTTTTTGATTAGCGACCGCTATAGGTAGGTGTAGTATCGCAGCCAAAAGGCATAAATAAAATGCTAATTTCAAGCTGAACTCCTAATAAAAAAATGGCCTGAGATAATCTCAGGCCACTTTATAGAAGCTGTCTTAAACCGAGCTTAATACTGGCTTATCGTGTTCCGTAAACCACAATAGTTTTACCATGTGCTTGGATAAGGTTTTGTTCTTCAAGCATTTTTAAGATACGGCCTACAGTCTCACGAGAACAACCAACGATTTGGCCGATCTCTTGACGAGTGATCTTAATTTGCATGCCATCTGGATGCGTCATAGCATCTGGCTGCTTTGCAAGGTGAAGTAATGTCTGTGCAATTCTTCCAGCAACATCTAGGAAGGCTAGGTCGCCCACTTTTTGGCTGGTGCTATGCAGACGGTAAGCCATCTGAGATGAAAGCTTCATCAAGATTTCTGGGTTAACTTGGATTAACTGCTTGAACTTCTTATAAGAAATTTCTGCAATTTCACAAGCTTGCTTAGCACGAACCCATGCAGTACGTTCAGCTTGTTCTTCAAACAAACCTAACTCACCGATAAAGTCGCCCTGGTTAAGGTAAGAAAGAATCATCTCTTTACCTTCTTCATCTTTAATCAAGACGGCTACAGAGCCTTTTACGATGTAATAAAGCGTATCAGAATCTTCACCAGCGTGGATCAAAGTACTTTTGGCTGGATATTTATGAATGTGACAGTGTGATAAAAACCATTCCAAAGTCGGATCTGGTTTTGGCTTTCCAATCAGAGCCATGCCTATGTTCCTCGGCTGATTTACATTAAAAGTAAGAATATGCTAATTAAGCATCTTACGTCAATTAAGTGATTAAAACCTTGATAGATGTCTTACTTTAGTTCGACTCAATGTTAGGTGAATAACCATTTAGATATAGGGTATTTTGATACATTAGTGATATATGTCAACTGATACCGCCACTAAGCTTGATTGTAGCGTTAACAATTAGGCTTGCATCACATCTTGTTACAACTACCGCGACCAAGGCAGGCACGGGCTTTGCAACTTGGTTTATTTATATGCAAAAACTTGAGCCTTATCAATAATAATGATTCTCATTAATGAGTGTGAGCTTTTTAGGCTCGACATTTGAGATTAATTCAGGCTAACTTGAGGGAAATTAGAATAAAACTACGAGTAGCTGTACCCAATATAACGTTACTTTGGTGAGTTGTAGGAGCCCTTCATGAATTATAGACCTTGGATTTTAAATACAGTAGTGGTCTTTTGTTTAGCGTTAAGCAATGGGGCGAGTGCGTTTTCTATTGTGCAACCTAAAGGTTCAGAAGAGGCCAGTCGTTTAGCACATATTCAATTAAAGGCGACCCAAGGCGACGCTGATGCCCAGTATTTGCTTGGGCTTATGTATCTATCTGGGCGCTATGTCGCAGCAGATCAAGCCTTAGGTATAAAGTGGGTCACAGACGCGGCGACATTAGGTCATGTAAAAGCGCAGCAGACCATGGCTGATTTGGCATTTGAAGGTAGCTTAATTAAGCGAGACTTATCGACTGCAGAGCAGTGGTATAGCGAGTTAAGCAAAAAAGGTAATAAGTGGGCTAACTTCAGACTTGGTTTTATTTATGCCGCGGGCGGTCAAGGGGTTGAGCGTAATTGTGGTAAAGCAGTAGAGCAGTTCAATGCCGTGGGCGATATGGCATCTCTTGGTAATGTCGCTTGGATTTTAGCAACCTGTCCAGAGTCGCAATACCGTAATGGTGATAAAGCGCTGGAGCTGTCGCTAGCGTTACTTGAGTCAAATGAGCAAGATCCAACCAACTTGGATAATCTTGCTGCGGCCTATGCTGAGATAGGTGATTTTGATGCTGCTATTTCTACTCAACAAAAAGCCATTAAAGCGCTAGATTTAAGTTCTGATCAAAGTAAAACCGCTGAATTTAAGCAGCGTTTAAAAATTTATCAAAACTATGAACCTTATCGTGAGGTGTTGCCGTTAATAGGTAATTAGCTATTACTGACTAGCAGTTGATAGCACTTATGAAATAAAAGCTCCTGAATAGGTAATGCCGATCATTTAGCAGTTTATTGATCGGTTGACCGATCTTTATAAGATGGCAAAATCCGAGTGTTTTTAAA
>NZ_JBRIMB010000056.1:0-30998 GCF_052977265.1 Shewanella sp. 0m-8
TCATGATTATACGCCTATCCTTGACTCTTTTTAGAGTACAGTTTGATAAGCAGTTACACAAAGTTAGTTACAGTCTCGCTGAATTTGCAGGGGGCGCTCTACTGCAGATAAGCTAATTCATATTAGCGACTACAGTTAAGCTGTCACATTTAAGCCACTACAATTATGCGGCTATAACTAAGCGGCTATAACGAAGAGATATAGCTAAGTAATATGGCTAATCTATATAGTTAAGGCCTTCATTTTACAGTGTGAAGGCCAGCAGGTATAAATTTCGCTTTATGAGGTTTTACGGCTGTTATCGACCTGTTTCTTTTCGTAATACTCAAATGGAAATACATTTCTAATGCGCTGAGTAATCGCATCACTGACGTTAGCAGACACATGCAGGCGCACATCCCCAAGTTTTTCAGCTCTAACGGTACAAGTCAGTTTATTGGATTTTGCGATAGCACGGCACTCCTTGGCAAACTTGTCTGGGATTTTGCCTTTATGGGTCGTCATGCGGCCATTTTTAAAGTTTATTTCAAACAGGGTTAATCCTTTTTTACCACTGAAGATAAGCTTGTAGACAATGAAAATAGCGATAGCAATAAAAACAATTTTAAGTAAGGTTGGGGTCATGCGCTTTCCTTTTCAATAAATTACTTATAGCCCTAGAGTTAAGATACTCCTCCCAATAGCGATTTAAAAGCCAGTTAGCTCACGAGATTGGAATTTTCACTCGCAGCACACTATGTTGAATGACTTAGCTTTGATATGACCTAGCTTTATATGAAATAGGGTTATATGAAGTAGCTTTGAATTAGATAGCCAAATGGATGCTATCGGTTGTTAGTTATCTGACTGTCGTGGCCATGTTTTGTTAGTCATGTTCTGTTAGTTATGTATTGCGAGTTATCATCTGCAGTCATCTGATGTAAATGACTGCAGATGATAATAAAAAACCGCCAGATGGCGGTTTTTTGTTGGGAGGGAAACTGTCTAGGCTAGCGTTAACGGCATAGCTTAAAATGCATAGCTTACAGTAGCTAGCACTGTGCCATCATTTCTCCATGGCTCTTTCGAGTCGATGATATTATCTGAACTTAAGTTAGTATCTAACCAAGCTAGAGATAGGCCTACACCGCCAAGTTCAGTCGAGACACCGATAGAGTAGTCAACATAGTCCTCGCCCCAGTCACCCATTTCTTCATCATTCACACCTTCACCATAGCTATATCCCACATGGGCATCGATACTCCAATTCTCGAAGATCTCGTATGAATAGTTTAGCTCGGTGTAATTGAGTGAAAGATCGGCATTAGCGTAGTCATTGGTGTACCACTGGGCTAGGTGGAATCCCGCATAGTACAGACCCGCATTCGCTTCTAAATAACCGGTATTCTCATCTTGGCCTGGATAAGTGTAGTAAGTCAGTGTAACGTCGTACTCCCACTCTTCATCGGCTCCGAAAGCGCCCCAATATCCTGCATAGAGATCAATTTCCACATCGGCATCGTAGCTATCTTTATCAACATTACTCGCCCAAGCACCAAAGAACAGGCCATTTTCCATGCTGTAATCTAAGCTGCCTTGAATCGCAAAATCGCCTGCCGTTTGTGATACACCGCGAAAGCGGTAATCGTTGGTGACATCAATCTCGCCAGAAAACTCAGCTTGAGCAAGAGGGGCCATTAGCGCAGTTGATAATGTTAGACCGACAAGTTGGGCAATCCGTTTATTATTTAATTTTTTATACACGGTAGTTTCTCCATTTAACTATGTTGACTTTGATGCTGGTTTTTATCGTTAATATCTTGGCCTGTAGACCACTGATATAAACCATTGATATCGAGCATCATTATATTTTGCCAAACAGCAGCATATTGCTACGACCTCATGGCGAATAAGCGATTTTCTAATACCAGATAGCTATAGGGATTACAGCGTATTTGGCTCGAAAATCACGTATACCTTACGGCAGTTATCTAGCACCTCCCAGGTGCCTTCAAACCCTGCTGGAATGACAAACCTGTCACCCGTTTTCACCGTTATGCAGTGACCATTTTTGTCGGTAACCTTGCAGGAACCAGACAAAATCTCACAATATTCATGTTCGCTATAGGCGACATTCCAAGTGCCGATATCGCCTTGCCATACTCCGGCATGAAACTGGTCACAGTCACTAGAGTAGTGGTTTTGTAGTGCTTGCTCAGGCTCGCCAGCTATGACCTTTTCAGCATCGAGCTTATAGCGCTCGATTGCAGTATTGAGCGTTGAAAAGTTTAAAATTGAATCTATGTTTTGAATCATTAGTGCTTCCATGTCAGCGATAAGTTAGCGCGTGTAAAGCTAAACGAAAAAAGCGCGGCCTAAGCCACGCCTTTTTGTATTACTTCATCGTCGGCATAACAAACTCAGCCTTTGTACCTTGCGAGGCGTTTTGAGACGATTGCGGCCAACGTGCAGTTATGGCTTTGCGCTTAGTATAAAAACGGACTCCATCTGGGCCATGCATATGCAGTGGGCCAAAGAGAGAGCGTTTCCAACCACCAAAGCTATGGAACGCCATTGGTACAGGGATCGGTACATTGACCCCTACCATGCCGACCTGGACGTTATGGCAGAAGTGACGTGCAGCTTCTCCACTTTGAGTAAAGATAGCGGTGCCGTTACCAAATTCATGATCATTTATCAGTTGCAATGCGTCGGCATAATCTTTTACTCGAACGATGGCGAGCACAGGGCCAAAGATCTCTTCTTTGTAGATAGTCATCTCTGGGGTGACGTGATCAAATAAGCAGCCACCTAAGAAGTAACCTTGCTGGTGGTCGGCAACCGAGAGCTGTCGGCCATCGGCAAGCAGCTTTGCTCCCTCGGCAACGCCTGTCTCAACATAGTTGCTAACCTTTTCTAGATGCTGGGCAGAGATAAGCGGACCCATATCCATCTCTGGCGTGACACCATTTCCGACCTTTAGCGCCTTGATTTGTGGCAGTAACTTTTCAACTAACGCGTCTCCAGAGTCGCCTACGGCCAACACTACAGATATTGCCATGCAGCGCTCGCCAGCACTACCGTATGCTGCGCCCATCAGTGCGCCAACGGCTTGGTCAAGATCGGCATCTGGCATCAATAACATATGATTTTTTGCGCCGCCGAGCGCTTGAACGCGCTTGCCGTGGGCTGATGCGGTTGAATAGATATATTCTGCGATTGGCGTAGAGCCTACAAAACTTACCGCTTGCACATCTTTGTGAGTGAGTAGGGTGTCAACGGCTTCTTTGTCACCGTTAACGACGTTAAATACGCCTTTAGGTAGGCCTGCTTCGGTCAGTAATTCGGCTAGGCGCATCACTGAGCTTGGATCTTTTTCTGATGGCTTCATGATAAAGCTGTTGCCACACGCTATGGCAATTGGGAACATCCACATAGGTACCATTACTGGGAAGTTAAATGGGGCTATCCCCGCAACGACGCCAAGTGATTGGTTCAGGGTCCAAGCATCAACGCCGCCACCAACCTGTTCGGTATGCTCGCCTTTCAATAGGTGCGGAATGCCACAGGCAAACTCTACGACTTCAAGGCCACGAATTATTTCACCCTTGGCATCGTCGAGTACTTTTCCGTGCTCACGGGTGATAAGCTCTGCAAGCTCATCAATATTGGCTTCAACCAAAGCTTTAAACTTAAACAGTACACGAGAGCGGTTCAGTGGGGTGACTTTAGACCATGACTCATGTGCTTTTTTAGCCAATTCAATCACGCCAGCCACCTCGGCTGCACTGGCAAGGGAGACTGTGCCACGTTGCTCACCTGTCGCAGGCTCGAAAAACGCTTGAGTACGCTGACTTGGCGCAGAGTGGCCGCCGTTAATGTAATGGTTAATCGTGTGCATAACGCAAAATCCTAATTCTTATTTCCCAGTTGGGAGCCAATAGTGTTTATGGGGGTTAATGGTTTTACCTATTACATCAGCGCTGCTGATTTTCGAGCTCATGTAGCAGTGCAAAGCCATGCTATTAACGCAAGCGTGCAAAGCGATGTAATAGGTGCTGGGATTAACCGACAGCTTTAATCGCATCGCTAAGAGTATTAACAATCTGATCTATCTGCTGTTTGTCGATAATTAACGGTGGGGATATTGCAATAATATCGCCAGTGGCACGCACTAAGGTACCCGCTTCGAAGCAGTGCTCAAAGATCCCAAAACCACGTTTGCCCGCGCCTTTATCGCTCGGGGCGAATTGAATGCCGCCGACTAAGCCTGTGTTGCGAATATCAATCACATTGGGGAGGCCTTTTAAGCTATGCACTGCATCTTCAAAATAGCCTTCGAGCTCCTTGGTTCGCTCAAACAGCTTTTCATTTTCATAGATGTTTAGGGTGGCAATGGCAGCCGCTGCGGCAACCGGATGACCGGAATAGGTATAGCCGTGAAAGAGCTCAATAGCATTTTCAGGACCTTGCATACAGGTATCGTAAATATTGTCATCAACCAAAACCGCGCCCATTGGAATTGCGCCGTTATTTAAGGCTTTTGCAGTGGTGATCATGTCTGGTATCACCCCCCAACGCTGACTGGCGAAGGCGTCGCCTACACGGCCAAAGGCTGTAATGACTTCATCAAAAATAAGTAAAATACCGTACTTGTTGGTGATTTCGCGAAGCTTTTGTAGGTATCCCTCTGGTGGCAAAATAACCCCAGCAGAACCTGACATTGGCTCAACAATCACTGCGGCGATGTTTTCAGCACCGTGCAGGGCAACGAGTTGCTCTAGTACTTCTGCTTTTTCTGCACCGGTCTTAGGCATACCACGGCAAAATGCATTGCCGTTAATATCTAAGGTATGCGGTAGGTGATCGACACCTTGCAGTAACTGTTGATTAAAGGTCTTACGGTTATTACCAATACCGCCTACCGAGATCCCGCCAAAGCCAACACCATGGTAACCGAGCTCACGACCAATAAAGCGGGTGCGTGTGGCTTCACCGTTGGCACGGTGGTAGGTGAGTGCAATTTTCAAAGCACTGTCGACAGACTCAGAACCTGAGTTGGTAAAGAAGGCTTTGTTTAATCCCTTTGGGCTTATTTGAGCTAAGCGCTCAGCCAGCTCAAAGGCAAGAGGGTGGCCCATCTGAAATGATGGCGCATAATCCATCTCATGAATTTGTTTACTGACCGCTTCAGAGATCTCTTTACGGCCGTGTCCGGCGTTACAGCACCACAAACCTGCTGTACCGTCTAATATGGGGCGACCTGCAACGTCTTTATAATACATACCTTCGGCATGGGCGAGCATTCTAGGGCTCGACTTAAACTGCCTATTTGCCGTAAACGGCATCCAGTAATGTTCTAATGACTGCGTATCGCATTGATTGTGCATCTGTGGATCTGCCATATCATCTACCTTGATTCAGTTTCATTATTTTAATTATTGTTTTGTTATCTGTTGCTTTTTTGGGCAAGCGGTCGATATTTGCTATGCTATGTCAGAAATAATGAACATGAAAGCTTTTTGTGCATTTATTTGTAGCAAAAATGAAGTTTTTGTAAAATATATTGAAATTATGATGCTAATAAGCGTAATCTTTAGTACACCTTTTTGTGGTAATTCGCCTGTAGATGGCGCGTTAACCGCATTAACCCTCATTCTAATTATTATATTCAGTGTTAAGAGGTCATCATGAGCACACCAGAAAGTCGTAGTCAGTGGCAAGCGTTAGCGGATTCTTTGTCAATAAACGGTTCAGCTTTTATTGCAGGCGAATACCTTGACGCACAGTCTAAGCAAACCTTTGACTGTATCAGCCCGATCGATGGCAGAGTCTTAGTTAAGGTGGCAAGTTGCGATGAGGCTGATGCCAATATTGCCGTTAACAATGCCAGAGAAACTTTTGAAACGGGTGTTTGGGCAAACCTAGCACCTGTTAAGCGTAAGCAAGTGATGATACGTTTTGCTGACTTGCTGGATCAAAATGCCGACGAGCTAGCCTTACTTGAAACCTTAGATATGGGTAAGCCTATTCAATACGCTAAGACAGTAGATGTGGCAGGCGCTGCGCGGGCTATTCGCTGGTCTGGTGAGGCCATTGATAAAATTTACGATGAGATAGCCCCAACGGCGCACAATGAAATAGGCATGATCACTCGTGAAGCTGTAGGGGTCGTCGCAGCGATTGTGCCGTGGAACTTTCCGATGTTGATGGCTTGTTGGAAGCTTGGTCCAGCTTTAGCCACTGGTAACAGTGTGGTACTTAAACCGTCTGAGAAATCTCCGTTAACAGCGATTCGTATGGCGCAAATAGCCGTTGAAGCAGGCTTGCCAAAAGGTGTGTTAAACGTACTGCCTGGCTTTGGCCATACAGTGGGAAAAGCGCTAGCGCTACATATGGATGTTGATACCTTAGTATTTACCGGCTCGACTAAGATTGCTAAGCAGTTGATGATCTACGCGGGTGAGTCAAACATGAAGCGGGTCTGGCTAGAAGCTGGGGGTAAGAGCCCGAATATTATCTTCAATGATGCGCCGGATCTTAAAAAGGCGGCAGAGGCAGCAGCTTGTGCCATCGCCTTTAACCAAGGTGAAGTCTGCACCGCTGGTTCGCGCTTGTTGGTGGAGTCTGGGGTAAAAGATGAGCTTATTGGCTTAATAGCCGAAGAGCTTAAGGGCTGGACACCTGGGCACCCCTTAGATCCCGCGACCACTTCTGGCGCAGTTGTCGATAAACAGCAGTTAGATAATGTGCTTGGCTATATTCAAGCGGGAATCGATGAAGGTGCAACCTTAAATCATGGTGGCTCTCAGGTGATGCAAGAGTCGGGTGGCGTTTATATTGAGCCGACTATTTTCTCAAATGTTGATAACAAGATGACCATCGCTAAAGAGGAGATATTTGGCCCAGTATTATCGGTAATCACTTTTGATGGCATGCAGCAGGCGATTGAGATTGCCAATGACACCATCTATGGCCTCGCAGCGGGGGTGTGGACATCGGATATCAATAAAGCGCACAAGACGGCTAAGGCCCTTCGAAGCGGCATGGTGTGGATCAATCACTATGATGGCGGCGATATGACCGCGCCATTTGGTGGCTATAAACAGTCGGGTAATGGTCGCGACAAGTCGCTACATGCCTTTGATAAATACACCGAAATTAAGGCAACTTGGTTAGTGCTGGATTAATTTCTGAGTCAATCAATGTTGTTATGCCTGTTGAAGTAACCAAAGCCCTTAAGTGTAAACTTAGGGGCTTTTTGGTGTTTGTGTAATTGTAAAATAAAATTTTTATTGACCTGTCTAATGCTTCATAGTTTATGGTAGCCATAAATATTGAGGGCAGCCTATGTATCGCATTTCTGAGCTAGCACTAAAAATCGGATTAAGTCGCTCGACTCTGCTCTATTATGAAAAGCTGGGGTTAATTTCGGCTACGCGACAGGCAAATGGATATAGGCGTTACTCTGAACAGGATGTGCAACGTTTAAAGCTACTGCAACAATTACAGGCAGGGGGATTAAGCCTAAAAGAGTGTCAGGCTTGCCTAGAAAGTCGCATCGACAGGCAGTTGCTACTGCAACGACTCAAGGTTTTAGATGATGAGATAGCCCAGAAACAGCAAGCGAAAGAACTGCTCAGTGCAATGCTTGGCATGGGGTCGATGAGAGAGTGGCATCAAGCGACAGAAATGCAGGCTCCTGATGCACATCTAGAGTGGTTGATGAAGCAGGGCTTCGATGAAAAACAGGCTTTGAGATTGAAATGGTTATCTAAAGATATGAATGAACATGAGCAGTATATGGCTGATTTTGAGTTGATCTTTGATGGGTTAACAAGATTCGGCCCAGGTGCAGAAACTGACTCATTAACAGCACTAAAGGCTGTTTCGCTTAACTCGGGGGAGCTGTTAGAGGTTGGCTGTGGCAAAGGTGTGGCTACTCGGGTGTTGGCTCAGCATTCTGAATTTGTCATCACTGCGCTAGATAATGATGAGTCTAGCCTGAGCAGTTTAAAGCAGAGCTTGAGTCAAGGGCTCGCTCAACGTGTGAAAACCGTGTGTACAAGCATGACTGAAATGCCTTTTTCAAAAGCCGAGTTTAACGTTATCTGGAGCGAAGGTAGTGCTTATATCATGGGGGTAGAGCAAGCTTTTAAAAATTGGAAACCATTGCTCAAGCCCCAGGGGTATTTAGTCATCAGCGATCTAGTTTGGAGTACAGATACTCCCAGCGATGAATTGAGAGAATTTTGGCAACAAGAATACCCAGATATGGTCACTGCAAACCAGCGTATTGAGCAGGCTAAACAGGCTGGCTATGAGTTGATTGATAGCTTTGCACTCAGTGAGCAAGCTTGGAGTGAATATTATCAGCCGCTTCAGACCCGTATTGATGAGTTAGCGCCTTTAATGCCGAACTCAAAGGCGCTGCTAGACATTAACAAAGAGATCGAAATAGCGGCTAAGCGGCAGGATGAGTTTGACTATCAAATGTTGATTTTACAGAAGATTTAATAACTCCCGATTATAAGATTATTAGGAAAATAGAGATGAAGTTTTTACAGTGCAACACAGATAACGCCAAAGAGATCTCGCATCTTTTCAATGAAACCTTTAGCGCCTCCGAAGGCGCTGATGAAGGTAAAGTGATTGGCGAGTTAACGACGGCTCTTATGAATACAACAGGCAGTGATGATCTGTTTATCTTTGTTGCGACAGAAGGCGGTAAGCTAGCGGGGAGCATCATGTTTTCAAGGTTAACCTTTGAAACTGACATCAATGGTTTTATCTTGTCGCCCGTCGCTGTTCATCCCGATTTTCAGCGCCAGGGAGTGGGTCAGGCATTGATTAAGTTTGGTCTAGAAACGTTAACTGAAAAAGGGGTTGAGCTTGTGTTTACCTACGGCGACCCTAACTACTACTCAAAAGTTGGGTTTAAACAGCTTAGCGAAGATATTGTTAAGGCTCCGCATACGTTGACTTACCCTGAAGGCTGGCTTGGTCAATCTCTCGCTGCAAAGACGCTGCAGCCATTAAGTGGTCAGTGCCGCTGTGTCGACGCCTTAAATAAAGCAGAGTACTGGTGATAACTCTGACAACACCGGAGCCAGAGCGATTGTTGATTTATAAGTTGTGATAAAGCTGGAAACGTTATCGGTATCGCTAACTTGCTAATATAAAACAGATATTATGGCTGCTAAGTGAAAGGCAAATAAAGCTAAGCGAGAGCGATAATATATGAATGACGAGCATTTTAAAGGTCAGTTTGAAGTCGAGTTAAAGTACCGCTTGGGTTGTAAGTCCGCGTTCTTAGACATATTGAGTTCAATAGAGCACGAAGTCATGTTTGAAGATAATATCGAATCAGATTGTTACTTTGATACCAATGACCAGCAGCTGCTGTCTGAGAAAAAAAGTGTCTGCATACGCGAGTGCGAGCCATCGGGTATCAAGCTTTGGATAGTAAAAGGGCCGCAAGCCGATCGCTGTGAAGCGACCAATATCACCGATACTAATAGCGCTAAAAGCATGCTCAAAACCATGGGTTATGAGGTGTGTTTAGAGATGCAGAAACAGCGCAGTATCTATTTTATTGATAAGCTCCATATCACTGTCGATCATTTAGCTGGGATTGGTGACTTTGCCGAGTTTGCCATTATGACTGATGATGAAGCGATGTTAGACGTCTATCGAGCCGAACTGGTGAGCTTAGCAGCTCAATTTGGACTGACAGAAAAGCAGCTTGAACATAGATCCTATCGTAATCTTCAGACCGCCCAAATTAAATAACATGCCGTTGAAGCTGAGTGCAATCTTGTGCACCATGTTATTTATGAGGAATTATGCCAAGGCGTGATTAACGACGCTTCAAAGCAGCAATATTTAGATATTGTTAATTGCTTACATGCACAAGGAGATCAAGCGGTCATTCTGGGGTGTACAGAGATTGCATTATTGATCGGGCAACATGATACCCAAGTGCCTCTCTATGATACGACAGCGATCCACTGTGGATATGCGGTCGATATGGCATTAAGTTAAGCCTTGATTGTTGAGCAATAATAAACGGACGATAAAGTCCGTTTATTATTTAGGCTGGTCTAAAAGTCGACGTTAAAAAATATCCTTAAATCTATGATAAAGCATGCCCATTGCTAACATCGGTGACCGTAGGTGTGGTCCGCCAGGAAAAGTCATATGCGGGATTTTGGCGAAGATATCGAAGCGTTCTGCTTGGGTGGTTATCGCCTCGGCAATCAACTTTGCCGCCATATGGGTGGCGTTAACACCATGACCTGCATAAGCCTGAGCATAGAAGATATTTTTGGCATCAGGCAAACGACCAATTTGTGGTAAACGGTTGGCGCCTATACCCATCATGCCTCCCCATTCATAGTCGATTTTAATGCCTTTTAGCTGTGGAAATACTTTTTCAAGATTGGGTCTAAGTGCGGCTTCAATATCTTTTGGATCTTTGCCTGAGTAGGTACACAGACCGCCGAATAGCAGGCGGTTATCTTCAGATAGATGATAGTAATCAAGATCGACTCTTAAGTCGGCAAACGCCATATTCTGCGGGATAATAGCATCGCATTGCTCCTGAGTTAGCGGCTCGGTAGCTAAAATATAGGTGCCAGCGGGAAGGACCTTACTGCCAATATTCTCTTCTAAATCTAAGCCTAAGTAGGCGTTGCCAGCTAATACAAGGTATTGACAATTAACCTCACCCTGCTCGGTGATAACTTTTGGCTTATCGCCCTTAATGATTTTTTTCGCAGCGCTATATTCATACATCTTAACACCTAAACTGCGAGCAACTTTGGCTTCGCCTAGGGCTAGGTTAAGTGGGTGTAAGTGGCCACTGGCCATATCAACTAATGCGCCTTGGTAAAAGTCAGAGCCTATCACTTCCCCAATGCGAGATTTATCGAGTAAGGTCATATTGTGGCCGTAGCCGATATTATTTAGATGTTCAAAATCTTCTTCAAGCTCCCTCATATGGCGAGGACGAATGGCTAAGTCGCAGTAGCCCATCTGTAAGTTACAATCAATATTGTGCTCAGCTACACGTTGCCTAACGATATCTACCGCTTCAAAGCCCATCTGTTCGATAGCTTTTACACCTTCGTTACCTATGATGTTTTTAAATTGACTAAGGTCATGTCCAATGCCGCGGATAAGCTCGCCGCCATTACGGCCAGATGCTCCCCAGCCAATGCGTTTTGCTTCAAGTAGGGCTACGCTAAAGCCTTTTTGAGCCAGTTCAATTGCCGTGTTAATGCCACTAAATCCGCCGCCGACCACACACACATCTACATCTAACACTTCTTCTAATCGTGGTGATTGATGCAGTTCTTTAGCGGTTGCGAAGTAATAGGATGCGGGGTATTGGTCGCTATGAACCGGGTTTTTAGTTGACATCTTTTCTCCAAATATATGTTTTTATTGTAAATTGGAATTGTGACGGTATATTCTAAGTTATATTAATAAATTATTTACAGATGTTCGTTATTTTTAACATGCTTTCCTGTAGAATACAAACACACTCGGTGCTATTCACTCCGCAGGTGATTAAAAGCGGGCTCTAGTTGTACCGAGAATGCGTAGTATTGCTCTACACGTTGTTGAAGACAAAAACGATTACTTCAATTAGGGGAAAGATTTTGGATATTGGAGAAAACCTTAAACGGGTTAGAAAAGAGAAGGGCTTGTCTCAACGAGAGCTTGCTAAGCGCGCTGGTGTGACTAACAGCACCATCTCCATGATTGAAAAAAATAGCGTTAGCCCTTCGGTTAGTTCGTTGAAAAAGGTGCTTTCTGGCTTACCTATGTCTTTAGTAGAGTTTTTTTCTATTGAAGATACTTCGGCTGCTGAGCAAAAAGTGGTGTACCGCAGTGATGAGCTGTTAGATATCGGCGACGGTATGTTGGACTTTAAGTTAATCGGTCGAGACTTTCCAAATCGGGCCATGTCTGTCATGAGTGAAACCTACCCGCCGGGCTCTGATACGGGGATTGAAATGCTTAAGCATGAAGGTCAAGAGGCGGCAATGGTGATCGAAGGGCGTTTAGAGCTGACCGTGGGTGATGAAGTCTTTGAGTTAAAAGAAGGGGATAGCTATTACTTTAATAGCGAGTTGCCACATCGTTTTCGTAATCCGTACGAACAATCGTGCCGAATTATCAGTGCGACGACACCTGCTAATTTCTAGATAATCTCTCCAGCCTTATCTCTTCCCTACCTTCGCGAGTGTGACTCTCAAAGGTAGGGTTATCAATATCAATATCCTGTCATCTCCACCTTCTATGACATTAGTTACTAGCTCGATGAGCTAATACTATTTTTTATGCTCCCATGTAAATAATATAAAGCATTCACTCAAGGTGAACGTTAATTTTATCAAACTGATTGGTTATGCTAATTACGCATAAAAACTTTATCTTTATGCATTTGGAAACAAATGAAAATAAAATTAGACTTATTTATCTTACTGATAATTAAAGGGATGTTAAAATAATTTACATTTTTTAACATTCCTTTAATCCAGCCTATTGCCTCCCTTATTGAATCCGTGTAGTGTGTGAAAAAATGAACGTGTGCGCAATAACTGTTCATTATTCAAGATTTCGTAAATCAAGATAACAACTATTCAAAATAATTCTAAAAATTACGAAGACAAAGGATTGAAGGTGTTTTATGTCGGAAGTAGGGCTCGCAGTTGTTGGTGTGACTGCATGTAATCAGCAGTTGGGCTTGCACCCTTTCAATATTGTGGGTGAGAAGTATTTATTATCAATAGCAGATGCGACACAAGCTTGGCCATTAGTTATTCCTGCGTTAGGGCATTGCCCCGCAGAAACTATTCTTGCCCGTTTAGATGGAATACTGTTTACGGGCTCCCCATCAAATATCGAACCACACCACTTCCAAGGTCCCGCAAGTGATGAGGGGACACTACATGATCCCAAGCGCGATGCGACCACTCTCCCCTTGTTAAAAGCAGCAATCGATGCAGGCATACCAGTACTTGCTATTTGCCGTGGATTTCAAGAGATGAACGTTGTTTTTGGTGGCAGCTTGCATCAAAAGCTGCATGAACTGGACGGGTTTATCGAACATAGAGAAGACAAAACGCAGCCGGTAGAGGTGCAATACGGTATTTCGCACGAGGTTAAAATAGAACCTGGAGGACTGCTTCACGATGCATGGGGCCGCAGCTCTGCAGAGGTGAACTCTGTCCATACCCAAGGTGTCGATCGCCTAGGTGTTGGGTTGCGGCCAGAAGCATATGCAAACGATGGGTTGATAGAAGCGTTTTCTGTCAAAGAAGCAAAGAATTTTGCACTAGGCGTACAGTGGCATCCGGAATGGAAAGTACTCGATAGTCCTTTTTACACCGCCATCTTTAAAGCCTTTAATCAGGCATGTCAGCGCCGTGCAGCAAGCAGAGTGAAATAATCATGAAAAAGTTAGTTAATTATTTAAAAGAACACAAAATTACCGAAGTTGAATGTGTCGTATGCGATATGACTGGTATCGCCCGAGGCAAGATTGCGCCCGTTGCCAAATTTATAGATGAAAAAGGCATGCGCTTACCAGAAAGTGTATTACTGCAAACCGTCACTGGTGATTATGTTGATGATGAATCCTATGATGCGCTGCTTGATGAAGCGGATATCGACTTTGTCTGTGTGCCGGATGAAAATGCGATATTTAAACTGCCCTGGACGATAGAAGCGACTGCACAGGTTATCCACGATACCTACGATAAGATGGGAAACCCTATCGAATTGTCCCCACGTAACTTACTTAAAAAAGTACTTAAGCTTTACGAAGATAAAGGTTGGAAGCCTGTTGTTGCACCAGAGATGGAGTTCTATTTAACACGTATTAATGAAGATCCGGATCAACCTCTGATCCCTCCTATTGGCCGCTCTGGTCGCCAAGAGTCTGGTCGTCAGTCTTTTTCTATCGATGCGGCAAATGAGTATGACCCGTTATTTGAAGATATGTATGACTGGTGTGAGGAACAAGGTCTAGATATTGATACCTTGATCCACGAAGAAGGCACCGCGCAGATGGAGATTAACTTCTCCCATGGTGACGCACTGTCTTTGGCGGACCAAGTCTTTGTGTTTAAGCGTACCCTGCGCGAAGCTGCTCTTAAGCACAACGTCTGCGCCACGTTTATGGCAAAACCAATCACCAATGAGCCTGGCAGCGCGATGCACCTGCATCAGAGTATTGTAGATACCAAGTCAGGCAAGAATATCTTTTCCAATGAAGATGGCACTAAAAGCCCGCTGTTTTACAGCTTCATCGGTGGGCTGCAGAAGTTCATCCCTGAGCTATTGCCGCTATTAGCGCCAAACGTTAACTCATTTCGCCGTTTCTTACCGGGTGCATCTGCACCAGTAAATTTGGAGTGGGGCGAAGAAAACCGTACTTGTGGCCTGCGTATTCCTGAATCTTCACCACAAAATCTACGCATTGAAAACCGTATAGCTGGCGCCGATGCCAACAGCTATTTGTCGATTGCCGCCAGCCTTTTATGTGGTTATATGGGCATGGTTGAAGACGTTAAGCCATCAACGCCAGTGCAAGGTCGAGCCAATGAAACCCGTAGCGGTATCGCGCTGCCGTTAACGCTAGAGGAGTCTTTGGCTGTTATGGCTGAAAGCTCTGCATGTCGTGAGTATTTGGGTGACACCTTTACTAATGGCTATATCGCCGTTAAGCAAGCTGACTTAGAAAATTATCGTCAAGTGATTAGCTCATGGGAACGCAAGTTCTTATTGCTGACGGTATAACGCATTGTGGCAGAGTGATGTTTGGGGATGTTTCTCTGCCCTAAAGTGATGGGATAATTTAAAGGAAGTTACTCATATAGATAGCATTTTAAAGAGTGTTATCTATATGAAAGCTGTAAAGCAGTACCACACTGCCGATGCGGTTTTTCAGGTGTAGCATTGGTTAACTATAAGAACTAAAGCCAATAAATTGGCAAACAATGAATGGACAGCAGAGTTGCATTATCTGCTGCTACGCTAAATAGGAGAAAGCATGAAACTTTTTAAAAAGGTGACCACACTTGCGCTCGTCACAGCAAGTGTACTGGCATCGACTACCGCATATGCAGAAGAAGTGGTTCGTGTATATAACTGGTCAGATTATATTGCTGAAGATACGCTAGAAAACTTCCAAAAAGAGACGGGCATTCGTGTTATTTATGATGTGTTTGACAGTAATGAAGTCGTCGAAGCCAAATTGCTTTCAGGCCGCTCAGGTTACGATATTGTCGTCCCTTCTAATAGCTTCCTAGCAAAGCAAATTAAAGCGGGTGCCTTTCAGAAACTGGATTCAAACCAACTATCAAATCATAAGAATTTAAGCCCCGAGCTGATGACTCAGCTTGAATCTGCTGACCCAGGGAATCAGTATTCAGTGCCATACCTTTGGGGAACTAACGGTATTGGTTATAACGTAGAAAAGGTCAAGGCGGTACTTGGTGAAGACGCCCCGGTTGATTCTTTAGAACTTATCTTTAATCCAAAGTATGCCGAGAAGGTTTCTCAGTGTGGCTTGTCTCTGCTCGATAGTGCTGACGAGATGATCCCTATGGCGCTTATCTATCTAGGCCTTGATCCAAACAGTACCAAAGCTGAAGACTTTAAAAAAGCCGGTGAAGTACTCGCTAAAGTGCGTCCTTACATCACTTACTTCCATTCATCTCGTTACATTACAGACTTAGCCAATGGCGATATCTGTGTAGCATTTGGTTATTCGGGTGACATTTTCCAGGCCGCCGATCGTGCCGATGAAGCGGAAAATGGCAACACTATCGAGTATTCAATTCCGAAAGAAGGCTCAAACCTATGGTTTGATATGCTAGCTATACCAGCTGATGCAGCCAACGTCAAAAATGCGCATACCTTTATTAACTACCTGCTACGCCCTGAGGTGATAGCGCCAATTACCAACTATGTTGCTTACGCTAATCCAAACGTACCAGCACTGCCTTTAGTTGATGAAGATGTACGTACTAACACGTCTATTTACCCAACGAAAGAAGTACTCGATCGTTTGTATGTTGGCGATGTTCGTCCAATGAAGTCGCAGCGTTCATTGACGCGTGTATGGACCAAAGTGAAATCGGGCTATTAATCAAGTTTGGGCAAGGCATCGCCTTGCCCTTTTTGATCCACAAGTAATAGATGAATTGATACAAAGGGCTGCAATTATGGCCCTTAGTTGGAGAAGTAATATGGCTAGTACCTTGGACGTCACCAATAATTCGATTAAAAAGACGCAGGGCGAAGTGCTACTTCAGATAGACAGAGTAAGTAAGCTATTTGATGAAGTGCGTGCAGTAGATGATGTCACGCTAAATATCAAGAAAGGGGAGATTTTTGCATTGCTAGGCGGTTCGGGCTCGGGTAAGTCTACCCTGCTACGTATTCTGGCTGGATTTGAAAAGCCATCTGAAGGGCGCATCTTTCTAGACGGTGAAGACATTACCGACATGCCCCCCCATGAACGCCCTATCAATATGATGTTTCAGTCTTATGCGCTATTCCCCCATATGACGGTAGAGCAAAATATCGCTTTTGGCTTGAAGCAAGATAAGTTATCAAAAGCGGAAATTACGTCTCGGGTGCAGGAGATGCTAAAGCTAGTGCACATGGAAACCTACGCTAAGCGCAAGCCTAACCAATTATCGGGTGGTCAGCGACAGCGTGTGGCATTAGCCCGTTCGTTAGCGAAGCGTCCTAAGCTGTTACTGCTCGATGAGCCGATGGGAGCGTTAGATAAAAAACTACGCACTCAGATGCAACTTGAGGTGGTGGATATTTTAGAGGCCGTTGGCGTGACCTGTGTAATGGTAACCCATGACCAAGAAGAAGCCATGACCATGGCAGGTCGCATCTCGATAATGAATGATGGTTGGATTGCTCAAACGGGTTCACCTACCGATATTTATGAGAGCCCCAATAGCCGTATGGTAGCGGAATTTATTGGTAGTGTTAACTTGTTTGAAGGTGAAATCGTAGTCGATAAAGCCGATCATGTACTGATTAAAAGCGAGGGCTTATCGCAAAAACTATTTATCGATCATGGGGTATCAACCAGTGTGGAAGATAAAACAGTGTGGGTTGCCGTTCGTCCTGAGAAGACGCGTATTACTCGTGAGCAGCCTGAAGGCGAGCATAACTGGTCTAGCGGGGTCGTTGAGGATATTGCATATTTAGGGGGGATTTCTGTGTACTACATCCGCCTGCCGAATAAGCAGCTTATCCAAACCATTATGACTAACCGTGAACGTCGTTCAGACCCTCCTACATGGGAAGAAGCGGTTTTCATCAGCTGGGAGGCCACCTGCGGAGTGGTCCTTAGATCATAAGGAACTGAACATGAAAAAGCCGTTAAAATTTAGATTGCCCAAGGGTCAATGTTGGACCATAGGTGTCCCATACTTTTGGCTACTGATGTTCTTCGCACTCCCTTTTGCCATCGTACTTAAGATTAGTTTTTCTACACCGATTATCTCGATACCGCCCTACGAACCTCTGTTCCAGTATGCTGAAGAGTCTTTGCAGATCATGCTGAATTTAGGTAACTATCTGCTTATTCTAGATGACTCTTTGTATTACAACGCCTACCTTGGCTCGCTTAAAATGGCGACCATTTCAACCATAGGTTGTTTGCTGATTGGCTACCCGATGGCCTATGCCATTGCGCGTGCGCCAAAGCGTAATCAAACCTTGTTAATCCTGTTGGTGATGCTGCCTTCTTGGACCTCATTTCTTATTCGAGTTTACGCCTGGATGGGCATATTGAGTAACAACGGAGTGATTAATAATGTGTTGATGTGGACTGGAATTATTTCCGAGCCGCTGCAGATCCTAAACACTAATACCGCAGTCTATATTGGTATTATCTACAGTTACTTACCGTTTATGATTTTGCCGCTTTACGCCAATCTATCTCAGCTAGATGGTAGCTTACTCGAAGCCGCTGCTGATTTGGGATCCCGTAGTCTCAATACCTTTTGGAAAGTCACACTACCTCTGTCTAAAGGCGGCGTGATAGCCGGATCTATGTTGGTATTTATTCCGGTCGTGGGCGAGTTTGTTATCCCTGAACTACTGGGTGGCCCAGACTCCTTGATGATAGGCAAGGTGTTGTGGCAGGAGTTCTTCAATAACCGTGATTGGCCGGTGGCGTCTGCGCTTGCGATTGTCATGCTCGGCTTACTGATTATTCCGATTACTCTGTTCCACCGTTATCAGGCTAAAGAGATGGAGAAAACAGCATGAAGAAATTAAGTTTTTCTACCATTATGCTTTGGGCGGGTATGTTTTTCCTGTACGCGCCAATGTTTATCTTGGTGATTTACTCATTTAACGAGTCTAAGTTAGTGACCGTATGGGCTGGTTTTTCAACCAAATGGTACGGTGAGCTGTTACGCGATCAGCAGATCCTGGATGCTGTATGGACCAGTTTACAGGTGGCGTTTTACGCTTCTACTATGGCAGTGATCATCGGCACCATGGCGGCATTTGTAATGACGCGATTTGCTCGAGGTTGGGGTAAGTTAACTCTGTCTAACATGATCACGGCGCCACTCGTGATGCCTGAGGTGATTACCGGTCTGTCTTTGCTGCTCTTGTTTGTGCATATGGCCGACTTGTTTGGCTGGCCTGCAGAGCGTGGCATGTTAACCGTTTGGATTGCCCACTCAACCTTCTGCGCCGCTTATGTGGCCGTTGTTGTGTCATCGCGCTTACGTGAAATTGACCGCTCGGTTGAAGAAGCTGCGCAAGATCTAGGGGCGACACCATTTAAGACCTTCTTCGCCATTACGGTGCCGATGATCTCTCCTGCGCTAGTAGCGGGTTGGTTACTGTCATTTAGCTTATCTCTGGATGACTTAGTGATTGCCAGCTTTGCATCAGGACCAGGTGCTACGACCCTGCCTATGGTGGTGTTCTCCTCGGTACGTATGGGAGTCTCGCCTAAGATTAATGCGCTGGCGACCTTGATCATTCTTATCGTATCGCTTATCGCATTTATCTCTTGGTACTTCGCACGTCGCGCAGATATTAAGCAGCGTTCTAGCTCTGCTTAACCTTATTAGCGTCACTCGGGTATAAAAGTTACCTGCTAGCTTTTATACCCGTCAGGGTTACCAACTTATCGAAAACCCATTTGTTGAAGACTAATTTGTTAAAGATAGTGAGCCTGTGAAGGCTCACTTATCGAGATCTAAAAATTCGCAGCTTAAGCACAAAAGGACAGAAGTTATGTCAATAATAATCAATGAAAGACAGGCGGAAACCATGACCAGCACACCACATGTAGATTCATACTACGCGGCATCAGCCAACGATAAAACTGAGCGCCCAATGCTGCAAGACAATATCGAAACTGATGTTTGTATTATTGGTGCGGGTTACACCGGATTGTCGACAGCATTACATCTACTGGAAATGGGCTACAAGGTCACTGTATTGGAGGCGGCTCGCATTGGTTGGGGCGCGTCGGGCCGAAATGGCGGCCAAATAGTTAACAGTTTTAGCCGTGATATCGACTCGATTGAAAAAACCGTCGGTAAAGAGGCCGGGAAGCTATTTGGTGAAATGGCTTTCGAAGGTGCTCGCATCATAAAAGAACGCATCAAAAAATATAACATTCAATGCGATCTGCAAGATGGCGGCGTGTTTGCTGCGCTAAATGATAAGCAGATGGGGCACTTGCAATCACAAAAAGCCTTGTGGGAAAAGCATGGTCACATGAACCATCTTGAGTTACTTGATAAAAATGACATTCGTAAAGTGGTTGATACCGAATCTTACATCGGTGGATTACTCGATAAAAGTGGTGGCCATATTCACCCGTTAAATCTTGCGTTAGGTGAAGCCCATGCGGTGGAGTCGCTAGGTGGCAAGATCTATGAAGACTCAGCAGTTATAAAAGTGGAAGAGGGTGACAATCCTGTTGTGCATACAGCGAATGGCAGCGTTAAGTCTAAGTTTGTCGTCGTCGCGGGCAATGCTTACTTAGGCGGTCTGATGCCAAAACTACAGGCTAAGTCTATGCCTTGCGGTACGCAGGTGATCACGACAGAGCCGCTGAGTGCAGAGCTGGCTAAAAGCTTATTGCCACAAAACTACTGCGTTGAAGATTGTAACTACTTACTCGATTACTTTCGTCTATCGGGTGACAACCGCCTAATTTACGGTGGTGGTGTAGTTTATGGGGCGCGCGATCCGGCTGATATTAAGTCGATCATCAGACCTAAGATGCTCAAGACCTTTCCACAACTTAAAGATGTGAAGATTGATTATACTTGGACAGGCAATTTTTTACTGACCCTGTCGCGTTTACCTCAAGTGGGCCGCATCGGCAGTAATATCTATTATTCACAAGGCTGTAGTGGTCATGGGGTAACTTATACGCATTTAGCGGGTAAGATCTTAGCTGAAGCGATTAATGGACAAGCAACTCGTTTCGACGCTTTTGCGGGCTTGCCCCATTATCCGTTCCCTGGCGGGCACGCGTTAAAAGTGCCGTTTAGCGCTATTGGCGCTTGGTACTACACTATGCGTGACAAGCTAGGTGTGTAATTTTATTCGCTCAACGATGAACTCAATTCGGCTTAAAGCAGTCGAATCAAACTAGCCGATAAGCTAAAAGTGCTAAAGCCAATTAAGGAGTAACCCGTGCAGTTAAATGATATGAGTTTGCTACGTCAGCAATGTTATATAAATGGCGAGTGGCTTGAAGCCATAAGCGGTGAAAAGGTCGAGATAGCCGATCCTGCTACCCATAAAGTGATTGGCAGTGTGCCGGTAATGGGCACGACAGAAACCAAAGCGGCGATAACGGCGGCCGAGAAAGCCCTTCCTGCATGGCGTGCGTTAACGGCTAAAGAACGCGGCGCAAAACTGAATCGCTGGTTTGAGCTATTACTTGAACATCAAGACGATTTAGCACTGATGATGACTACGGAGCAAGGCAAGCCGCTAGCAGAAGCGAAAGGTGAGGTCGTTTATGCTGCCTCATTTATTGAATGGTTCGCCGAAGAAGCTAAGCGCGTTTATGGCGATACGATCCCAGGCCATCAAGGTGATAAGCGTTTGATGGTGATTAAGCAAAGCGTTGGCGTCACCGCAGCGATTACGCCGTGGAACTTTCCTGCTGCGATGATCACTCGTAAAGCTGCCCCAGCATTAGCGGCGGGTTGCACTATGGTGGTAAAACCTGCGCCGCAAACGCCCTTTACCGCATTGGCACTTGCAGAGCTTGCCGAGCGTGCAGGCATTCCTGCTGGAGTCTTTAGCGTGGTTACAGGCGATGCAATTGCCATAGGTAATGAGCTTTGTGCTAACCCTGTGGTGCGAAAATTGTCTTTCACTGGCTCGACGCCAGTGGGTATTAAGCTGATGCAGCAATGCGCGCCGACACTTAAGAAAATGTCACTCGAGCTTGGCGGTAACGCGCCATTTATCGTATTTAACGATGCTGACATCGATGCGGCGGTCGAAGGGGCTATGATTGCTAAGTATCGTAACGCAGGGCAAACCTGCGTGTGTGCAAACCGTATCTATGTCCAAGAGGGTGTATATGATGAGTTTGCCCAGAAGCTAGCCAGCGCAGTGGCTAAGTTGAAGGTCGGCCTTGGCACCGATGCTGGCGTTACCACTGGTCCACTGATTAACAGTGATGCCGTGGTTAAGGTACAAAGACATCTTGAAGATGCGCTTTCGAAAGGCGCGACATTGGTTACAGGGGGCAAACTGGCGAGCTTAGGTGGCAACTTCTTTGAGCCAACGATTGTCACCAATGTTGATAAAAGCATGTTAGTCGCTAAAGAGGAAACCTTTGGCCCACTGGCACCTTTATTTAAATTCTCTGATGTTGATGATGTGATTAAGCAAGCTAACGACACCGAGTTTGGTTTAGCCGCCTATTTTTATGGCCGCGATATCTCACTGGTATGGAAAGTCTCTGAAGCACTTGAATACGGTATGGTGGGTGTCAATACAGGGCTTATCTCGACTGAAGTAGCACCATTTGGCGGTATAAAAGCCTCTGGACTTGGCCGTGAGGGTTCGAAATTTGGTATCGAAGAGTACCTGGAGATGAAGTATATCTGTATGTCAGTTTAATACCTGTTTTTATGATGATGTCACTAAAAGCGCACTTTCAACGGATTGGGATTAAGAGGAAGTTATTATGACAACTAATGAGTCACTTATGGTGCGCCGCCAGGCCGCGGTTGCTAATGGTGTGGGCCAAATTCATCCTATTTACACTCAGCGCGCCGACAATGCTACGGTCTGGGATGTCGAAGGACGTGAGTTTATCGACTTTGCTGGAGGCATTGCGGTGCTTAATACCGGCCACCTGCATGATAAAGTCAAAGCCGCGGTAGCTGAGCAGTTAGAGCTGTTTTCTCATACTTGCTTTATGGTGCTGGGTTATGAGAATTATATTCAAGTCTGCGAGAAGCTTAATCAGCTTGTGCCTGGCGATTTTGCTAAGAAAACAGCGCTATTTACCAGTGGCTCAGAGGCGGTTGAGAATGCCGTGAAAGTGGCTAGGGCTCACACCAAACGCAGCGGTGTTATCGCCTTTACCTCGGGCTATCATGGCCGCACTATGGCGGCATTAGCCTTAACAGGTAAAGTTGCCCCTTACAGTAAAGGCATGGGGTTGATGTCGGCGAATGTATTTAGAGCCGAGTTTCCCTGTGCGCTGCATGGAGTGAGTGATGACGATGCTATCGCATCGATTGAACGCATCTTTAAGAACGATGCAGAGCCTGATGATATCGCTGCCATCATTATTGAACCGGTACAAGGCGAAGGCGGTTTTTATCACACCTCAGTAGCGTTCATGCAGCAATTACGTCAGCTATGCGATAAGCACGGCATTATGTTGATCGCCGATGAGGTTCAAACTGGTGCAGGACGTACCGGTACCTTTTTTGCTATGGAGCAGATGGGAGTAGCGGCAGATATCACGACCTTTGCGAAATCTATTGCTGGAGGCTTCCCGCTCTCAGGTATTACAGGTAGTGCTGAAGTGATGGACTCTATTGGTGCGGGCGGCTTAGGCGGCACCTATGGTGGTAGTCCGTTAGCCTGCGCTGCAGCACTTGCCGTGATAGAAGTGTTTGAAGAGGAGAAACTGCTACAAAGAGCGAATGCACTTGGGGCGAAGCTTAAGGCGTCGCTCAAAGCGATGGCGGAAGCGCATCAGCAAATCGTTGATGTACGTGGTCTTGGCGCCATGATCGCAGTGGAGCTTATGCAAGACGGTAAACCTGCACCAGAGTATTGCGCTCAAATGCTCAAAGAAGCGCGAGATAGAGGGCTTATTTTGTTGTCTTGTGGAACCTATGGCAATGTACTGCGAATTTTAGTGCCACTGACTGCGCCAGATGAGCAAGTTGATAAGGGGCTTGAGATTATTCGTAGTTGTTTTGATGTGGTATTAAAATCGAGTTAAGCCAGTAAGATAAGTTAATTATTTCGGCTGAGCAAAAATTGCTAATAATCCGAGTTTAGTTTCTAAGCTCGGATTTTTTATACGTTAAATCTAGCGCTACTTAACCATTAGCGCTATTTGACCACTAGTACTGGGCAGTGAGCTTTACAGACAACATCTTCGGTAGTATTGGGATTGAGAAAGTGAGCAAGCCCTGTGCGGCCATGACTTGCCATAACTATCATGCCAACATCCAGCTTTTCAGCGGTCAATAAAATTTGTTCTACAGGGTGGCCATGGCAAATAGCACTTTCAAAAGACAGAGTATCATCGAGAGTGGTGATAAACTGCTTCATTTTCTCGGCAGCCTCTTTTTCCATTCTCTCGATCAGATCATCGGGTGACACCGCTAACACACGGGTATATTTATCACCAAAGGGTTTATCGACAACATGTAAAAGGCAGATCCCAACTTTATAAAACGTGGCCATTTCTATGGCGTAGCCTATTGCATGAGATGCTGTTTCTGAAAAGTCGGTTGGGCAAAGGATCTGTTTTGTTCGCATAACATTCTCCTGTTTAATACAGGTATAAATTATAAAGTGATAGCGTTAAAAGCATGGATTACACCGCTTATTACGTCACGCTAAATCCTTGCTACTTTAAATATAGGCGCTGTGTGCTAGTGAGCAAATACTCAGTCTATGTAATCCCTCATATTTGTACCCCCTTGCCTATGTAACCCCTTACCTATGTAACAAGGCTTTATTTTTGCTCAGCCTCTATTTGTTAGCTTCTGCTTAAGATGTTTTGAACTCGATTGACCACTAACCCAAAAGCCACTACTGTAAACTCAACGATTGCGATGCCTACGAACATTGAAAATAGTGCAGGCACATGTCTTATAAAATCCATAAAGACCTCTAAAAAATAGTTGATACAAGCTGATACGTTCGCATAAATATCCCACAGAAATTAGCCGATAGTTTTGATTCAGTTCACAAAAATATAAGCCTTAACTATTGTTAATCTTGTACTTTATGCTTGCAACTCGATGTGGGTTAGCGCTAGGTAAACGCTTTTAAATATGGGTTACAGGTTTAATGGCATTGTGCATTTATGATTAGCGAGTGAACTTTTTGGCAACAAAGTCCGTAATGGCTTTGCAATAATATTTATGGATTTTGTGGAAAATCAAGCAAGACCGACTAGTTTCAATAAGGTGCTATAGAAGATAAGGGACTGCTTATGAACCGACTACCCCTCCTACTAATACTCGTATTTTGGACAGTAACCGCATCTGCGGACTATGACCCCAATTTTATTATTGGTAAAGAGAAAGCCAGAGTATGTATGACTTGCCATGGTGAGGATGGGATCTCAACTATCGATCTGTATCCCAATTTACGTGGTCAAAAAATGCAGTATCTAATTTCAGCATTGAATGATTATCAAACAAAACAGCGAACCAGTGGTTTGGCTATTTTGATGCAGCAGCAAGCAGATACTCTCACCGAACAGGATAAAAAGGATATTTCATATTATTACTCCGTGTTGGGTACACAAAAGGGAAAGGAGTAGGCAATGCAAGCTAGCACTGAGCTTTATGATGCAAACTATGATGTAAAAGTTGTCCGTTACTTTATTGTGGCCTCTGTTGCGTGGTCAATTTTTGGCATGTTCATTGGTTTGGTCTTAGCCGCTCAGCTTTACTGGCCTGCACTTAACTTTGACTCTGAATATTTTCAATTTGGTCGGTTACGTCCAGTGCACACTCAGGGGGTTATTTTCGGTTTTGTCGTTAATGTTTTGATGGGAACCTCACTCTACATAGTGCAAAGAACTGGTCAGACCAAATTATTTAATCGAAGTCTTTCTTGGATGGTATTTTGGGGCTGGCAATTAGTCCTATTATTAGCCGTTATCACTCTGCCTCTGGGCTACACCACCACTAAAGAATACGCCGAACTAGAGTGGCCTATCGATCTACTTATCGTACTGGTATGGGTACTCTATGCCGTGTTGTTTTTTGGCACAATAGCGATACGAAATGTAAAGCATATCTTTGTTTCCAACTGGTTTTATGGCGCTTTCATTATTGTCATCGCTCTGATTTTTATCATTAATAACTTGGCGTTGCCTGCATCCTTTATGAAGTCTTATCCCGTTTATGCCGGAGCGCAGGACGCGATAGTTCAGTGGTGGTGGGGGCATAACGCAGTCGGCTTTTTATTAACTGCTGGCATCATCGGAATGAATTACTACTTTATTCCAAAGGTTGCAGAGCGACCTATCTATTCGTATCGCCTTTCCATTATTCACTTTTGGGGCTTAGTCGGTTTTTATACCTGGGCTGGCACCCATCATCTTATCTATTCATCTGTACCGGTTTGGGTGCAAAATATTGGCATAGTCATGTCGCTCATTTTGTTCTTACCGTCATGGGCCGGGGCATTTAATAGCGCCATGACGTTATTGCAAAACAAGGCAAAGCTAAAAAAGGATTACATAATGTGGTTCTTTATGTCAGCGATTTTCTATTACTGCTTGGCGACATTCGAAGGCCCACTTTTAGCCATACGTTGGTTTAACATGTTGGCCCACAATACCGAGTGGGTGATTGGTCACGTTCATTCAGGTGCCCTTGGCTGGGTCGCCATGTCAGCGATTGCGGTGTTCTATTACTTTATACCAAAGCTATGGAATAAGCGTGAACTGTGGTCCAGTCGATTGGTTAAGTGGCACTTCTGGCTTGCTCACCTTGGGGTTGCTTTGTATGCCATCGCCTTATGGGTGGCAGGTATTGGTGAAGGTTATATGTGGCTAGCCCAGCTAGAAAATGGCTCATTAGCCTATAGCTTTGTAGAGGCTATGGACTTTAAAGCACCTTGGTTGCTCATGCGATTTATTGGTGGTGCCTGCTTTGTACTTGGCTTATTACTGATGGCGTTGAATCTATATAAAACGGTGTCGACAAAGGTGGAGGGTCATGAACATGTTCAGTAAGGACTTTACTCAATCTGTGGTCATCCTCATTTTAGCGACAACCTTGGTGGCGAGTTTTTCTATACTCGTACTTATTGTGCCTAGCTTAGCGCGTACAGATGAGCTGCGGGCTGAGTCATTAGCTAAACCCTTAACGGCCGTGCAGTCTGCAGGGCGAGATGTGTACATTAGCGAAGGGTGTCATGTGTGCCATACCCAGATGGTGCGTGATATAGCGCCTGAAGTGAAACGAGATGGTAGAGCCAATAAGGAAGCCGATGACATTTATGAATTTCCAAGTCTTTGGGGATCAAAGCGCACGGGACCGGATCTCACCAATATTGGGCGCAAGTATTCAGCGCAATGGCAACGGCTTCACCTTATTAACCCTCGAAGAGTCGTTCCTACATCCATCATGCCTGCTTATCCCTGGTTATTTGAACAAGTACTGAGTGGAGATGCGATTGAAGGGAAGATGCGCACCTTGCAAACTTTAGGTGTGCCTTACACTGACAATGAGATAGAAGGGGCTCGTATAGCGGTGAGAGGTGTGACTAAAGGGGAGGCTTTAATTCAGTATTTGCAAAGCCTAGGACAAGATACAGCCAGCGATCAGGAGCGATAACATGACTGCTTTCTGGAACATTTGGGCCGTTGGGTTAACATTGTTATTTCTTGGCATCATGGGATTCGTGATCTTTAAGTACTGGCGCAACAATAAGAGTGCTGACAAAGATAAAACGATTGATACATTCGATGGCATTGACGAAAACGATGCGCCGCCCCCCCGTATACTTTTTATCGCTTATTTAGCAGCCTTTGCTATTGCAGCTGTTTTTTTAGTTTTGTACCCAGGCCTAGGTAATTGGCAAGGGGCGATGGGGTGGAAGCAAAGTGATGATGCGCTTAGTTCGCCAACCACAGACTTAGAAATCGAAATGGTGCCATTAACGGATAAAAGTTTATTGGCCCTTGCGAGTAATAAAACGGTGACTATTAGTGGTAAATCATTGTTTGAAAACCACTGCGCTGCTTGCCATATTACTAATGCACAGGGGCAAAAGAGCTTTCCAAACCTGATTGATAATGAATGGCTCTATGGCGGCTCTCAAAGTGACATTTTACATTCTATTAAAAAAGGTCGAAATGGAGCCATGCCCGGATGGAAAGGTATTTTGTCAGAAGACCAAATTACCAAGATGGCCTATTACATAGCATCACTGCAACCGCTGCGTCGCAACCTAGACGCACCGCAAATTAAAATTGATTTAGGCAAAGACATTTTTGCCGAAAATTGCTCAAGTTGTCATGGTGATGGCACTGTGGCAAATATTCAAATTGGTGCCCCGCTGTTAAACGACGCAATTTGGTTACATGGCGGGAGTATTGAAGAGATTATATTCACTATCGAGTATGGCCTTAACAACGTGATGCCAGCATTTGAAGGGCAGCTTACTGAGGACGAAATATTAGCTATTGGTGCCTATATCACTGAGCAGCGCCTTGATTATGATGCCAAGCTTGCAGCGCTCGACCCCGCGTCCGTTAAACGTGGAGAGTACCTCATTAACGCTGGTGACTGTGTAGCATGCCACAGCTCAGAAGGCGGAGAGCGTTTTGCTGGTGGACTGCCGTTTAAGACGCCATTTGGAACGATTTATTCAACTAATATCACCCCTCACGTAATCTTTGGTATTGGTAGTGATGATTATGCGAACTTTAAGGCGGCTTTGTTTGATGGTAAAGGCAAACATGGCTATTTGTATCCTGCAATGCCTTACACCTCTTATCAATATTTAAAAGAGCAAGATACCCAAGACTTATGGAGTTACCTGCAGTCCATCACCGCGGTATCCAGGCAAGATGATAAGAACGAGATGATATTCCCCTCTAATATTCGCACAGGTTTGCTGGCTTGGAACTTAGTCTTTATGGATACTAAACCGCTGTCTTATGAACCGCCAAAACATGTCGACCTCAATAAACAGGAGTTAGCGCAGTGGCAGCGCGGCAAATACTGGGTAATGGGTTTGGGCCATTGTAGTGAATGCCATACTCCCCGTAATGTTGCCCAAGCGTTGATCCCTGAACGAATATTTCAAGGTAACTTGATTGATGGCTGGAATGCACCAGATATTAGCGCTAAAGAACTTTACCAAGATAGGTGGGATATCGATTCGCTAACCGATTTTCTGCACACAGGCCATTCATCAAAAGGCTCTGCGTTCGCGGGAATGGCGGATGTGGTAAAAAATAGTACCAGCTTAATGACTCGTGATGATATTGAAACTATTGCTCGCTATTTGCTGGTGGGTGATGAGCATAACACTATCCCTAATGACACCAAGCCACTCAACCCAAGTGGCTTTACGCCGGAGGTATACAAGGATAAGCAGTTAAACTCCTATAGTCTATATGCTGAGACCTGTGGTGCCTGCCACGGTGAGGACGGTAAAGGCCGAGATCCCATAGCACCAACGCTATTAAATAACGGCATTATTATGCATAGCGACCCCTTTAACACCATAGCCGTGACTATTCGTGGCTTATCACCGACATATTTGGAAGAGGGCCGTAACTTTATGCCGATGACTAGCTTCCAAAACATACTTACTGATACCCAGCTAGCGGAGCTGATCACTTTTGTTCGCCATTATTTAGGTGATAGAAAAGAGCCAGTAACCGCAGAGCAAGTTAAAGCGGTGCGTAAGGAGTTAGAGAAAGCGGGTTATGCTGGAAATCTGCATACCACACCAGATATGTATGATCATAAAGATGCAGATATTAATATTAATTAGCATGAGCTGTGGCTGAGCTAAATAATTGCAATGATGACTGTAGCGGGTTATCAGAGTGTCTAATTAAAATAGGTTTTTGAATGAGTGCCACATCCAACCTGGGGGCACTCACCGTTAGATATGCTTAAATAGCCCCTTGTTCAAAGTAGAAGTTCACCACCAAAGTCACTTAAATTTACTTAATTGGTCCATCAATGGCATTTCTTTCTTGCTGATATGAGCGGCACTTCTCAACTACCTCCATTTATGTTTTCTACAATTACTGCTTGAAGTGGAAGCTTGATGTTTAGTGTACCTATAGATTATGTACCGCTAGGTTGATAGATAGGCACAAGTTTAAAGTAATGCTATTACATGCAGTTAAAGGAGTTGTTATGTCTAGGTTTGAAAACAAAGTTGCGCTTGTTTTAGCTGGTGCACAGGGGATAGGTAGAGCCTGCAGCCTACTGTTAGGAGCTCAAGGGGCAACAGTGTACGTTGCAGATTGGGATGTTGAGCAAGCTAAAGCCACAGCAAGTGAGATCAACGCTAATAATGGTCAAGCGATTGGCTTATTTTTTAACGCTTTTGATAATGACTCTTACCCACCTTTAATAGAATCTATTTTGAAGGATAAAGGGCAGATTGATATATTGGTCAATAACTTCGGTGGTGTAGATTTAAAGTTAGATAAAGACCTTGCACACACTGAAGTGACTGATTGGGAGAAAAACATTCTCGCGAATATTAATAGCGTATTTATCCCTTCAAAAGCAGTGATCCCAACGATGGTGAAAAATGGCGGTGGAAGTATTGTTAATATCTCATCGCTTTCATCATTAAGTGCAGAAATGTCGAGTATTGCCTATGGTACAGCCAAAAGTGCCATCAATCATATGACTCGCCAGATAGCGATTCAATATGCAAATTACGGTATTCGTTGTAATGCCGTTTTACCCGGAATGATTGCCACCGATGCGGTGAAGAAAAATTTAAACCAAGAGTTTATTGATAACTTCTTGGCTACCCAGCCAATTAAGCGCATGGGTAAACCTAACGATATTGCCAATGCCGTTAGCTTTTTAGCGAGTGAAGAGGCGGGCTTTATCACAGGAGTATGCCTACCGGTAACTGGTGGGATGAATATCGCCACAGCTCGTTACTACTTTGATGCAGATAAGGTGCAGTTTTAACTCATTAAGAGTTAAGGGAGAGACTTATAGGTGGGATAGGTGATTTATGCTAAACCGCTGCCTAGCCAGACTTAAACCTTGATGAGCTGCAAGGGATAATCTTTGAAAGGCGTATACCGTAAGGTATACGCCTTTTTGTTTGTATTGCTTAAACAGGTTTATTGTTTGAAGAGTCAGTTAGAGTCGAAAATTTGAACCGAGAAGGAAAAGGATTAGTATTGAAAGTGCACCCCTTTTGCACTGGGTTGCATAGTTATGTGTGAGATGTGTGAGATGTGCGATATGTGTGCGATGGGGTCTAAGTTCAAAACTAGCAAAATAGCAGTTCTTGAATTTCAGGTACATAAAAGCCCATTGAATCAATGGGCTTCTTCGTTTTAAATTGGTGGATTCTTACAGACTTGAACTGCATGAATTGATGATGATTATAGTTTCTGTTGTTAGTCGTAATTTTCTGCAGATACAAAAAAGCCTACACAAGGTAGGTTTCTTCGTTTTAAATTGGTGGATTCTTACAGACTTGAACTGCATGAATTGATGACGATTATAGTTTCTGTTGTTAGT